>DAOTVZ010000017.1:0-18391 GCA_034436045.1 Ktedonobacteraceae bacterium
GCATTGGGATTGTTAACGGTGAAACCGGCACCCATCAGGCTATCGACATAATCGACTTCGCTGCCAGTGATGTAGCCGACACTCATTTCGTCAATAAAAACCTTAAAGCCTTCCTGCTGAATTACTGTATCGCCTTCTTGCTCTTCGTCCAGGGTCATTCCATATTGCAGACCAGAACAACCGCCGCCGGCGACAAAGATACGCAGACCCAGCGTGGGATCGTTCTCCTGCGCAAGCAGTTCACGAACCTTGTCCGCCGCCGTGGTTGTCATAGTAATCGGGCTAACTTCGATCATGTAAATTCACCTCTGCGTTTAAAAACACGTTGCTATCCTAAGTAAGTTGTACCACGCTCGCACGCAAAAAGTCAAGCTGACAGGCCAGCTTTCTTGCCCGTCGTACCTGATTGCACAGTCGAACTATACACTATACAAAATGAAGTGTCAAGCGGTCATGGAACACAGTAGCCCAGAATGTGCTTTTGCATATTGCGCTTGAGACCCAGCAGGGACTTCACTCCATATAGCGAGGCCCTTGCTGGCTCTCAAGCGCCAGGCCGGTATCAGGTTTATCAGACCACACCAGCGATAGAACAAGTACTAAGCGTCGAGCGTGCTGATATCACCGGCAGGCTCTCCAAGCTCCTTAGCGCGCAGGACACGGCGCATGATCTTACCGGAGCGCGTCTTTGGCAGGGCTGCCGCGAACTCTAGCTCATCGGGCACCGCCAGAGGGCCAACCGTTGTACGCACATGCAGCTTCAACTCTTTCTCCATCTCCTCAGAGGCGGTGAAACCAGTTTTGAGAATGACGAAGACCTTGATATGTTCGCCTTTGACCGGATCGGGCTTGCCAATCGCGGCGGCCTCGGCCACGGCGGGATGGCTCACCAGGCTGGACTCAATCTCCATCGAGCCGAGACGATGGCCACTCACCTTGATCACATCGTCAACACGACCCTGAATACGCAGGTAGCCATCCTTATCGATGGTCGCAGCGTCACCGGCAAAGTAGACATCAGGGATCGTCTCCCAGTAGGTGCGGTAGCGCGCCTCATCGCCATAGATAGTGCGCATCAAGCTGGGCCAGGGGAAACGGATAATCAAGAAGCCGCCCTTGTCAGGGCCAACAGGATGGCCATCCTTATCGACGACAGCAGCTTCGATAGTCGGCAAAGGCTTGGTGGCGCTGCCGGGCTTTAGCGTCATGACAGGTGTCGGGCTAATCATGATCGCGCCTGTCTCGGTTTGCCACCATGTATCCATGATCGGCAGCTTATCATGGCCGATATTGTGGTAATACCACATCCAGGCTTCGGGGTTGATCGGCTCGCCTACAGTACCGAGAATACGCAGGCTGCTCAAATCATGTTTGGCGGGCCATTCCTCACCGAAGCGCATCAGGCCGCGAATGGCCGTTGGCGATGTATAGATGATCGAAACCTTGTACTTCTCAACAATACTCCAGAAGCGGTCGGGCTGCGGATAGGTGGGAGTACCCTCGAAGAGAACGCCGGTTGCCCCATTCATCAACGGCCCATAGACGATATAGCTGTGGCCTGTGACCCAGCCAATGTCGGCGGTACACCAGTAGATATCATCCGGCTTGATGTCAAAGACAAACTTAGTAGTCGTATATACGCCCACCGAGTAGCCACCGATGGTATGAACGATGCCTTTTGGTTTACCGGTACTGCCACTGGTATAGAGAATATAGAGCATATCTTCGCTATCCATTAGCTCACAGGGCACCACCGTGTCTTCGGGGACATCGGCCAGCATATCCTCAAAGTAGACGTCGCGTCCCGGTGTCATGGGCACATCATCTCCCAGACGTTTGACCACCAGCACATGCTCAATCGACGGCGTTTCGGCTACCGCCTCATCGGTGATCTTCTTGAGTTGGATGTGCTTGCCACCGCGATAGTTGCCATCGGCAGTGATAACCACCTTCGCCTGAGCATCGATGATGCGGTCGCGCAGTGCGCTGGCGGCAAAACCACCGAAGACGACGCTGTGGACGGCACCAAGACGCGCCACCGCCAGCAGAGCCGCCACCTGCTCAGGGATGGCCGGCATATAGATAGCAACGCGATCACCCTTCTTGACACCCAGGTTTTGCAAGCACTTTGCCATGCGGTTCGTCAGGACATACAGGTCCTTGTACGTCAGTGTGCGGCTCTCACCTGCATCACCTTCCCAATAATAAGCCACCTTGTCCCAGGTAGGCGTACCCATGTAGCGATCCAGGCAGTTATAGACAGGGTTAAATTTACCGCCGATGAACCACTGGAAGAAAGGCTTGTTCGTCCAGGCAAAGGTGGTGTGCCATGGCTCATACCAGTGCAGTTCTTTGGCGAGGTCATCCCAAAACTCGAAGCGATGCTCCAACGACCACTTGTGGAATTCGTCGTAGTCGGTAAAGCCCTTCGACTTCATATACGCCATGATGTTGGAGTTTTCCGCCACTTTAGGATCAGGTGGAAAGAGCCGATTCTCGATCAGAATAGTATCGGTATTCTCGAAGCTAAGGTTGCTCATACCTGACATATTCTCCTTCCCTAGTACACTATTACAACACACCTGTAAAACAGCAGGAGCGAACAAGAAGATGGTAGAAAGCGAGCATCCGATTCGACCAGCCAGATGCCTCTGGTTGAAGTTACCGAAGGCACCCCAGGCGAATACTGCATTAAGCACATCACCAGTTCGCTATACATCAATAACCATGAGAAGAGACCTTCAGCTAACAGTGGGTGTTACAGGTGGCTCCCGATAGCTGAAGGACTCTTCACAGTTAAACGCGCATGTCTATCGAGAGAAGCGGGCTAGCCGCGCGGGCCAACGGGTAGCGTAAATGCAGATTTGGTCGAACTGAGCAGGCCGGCCAGCGCCGTATACCAGGCCAATAGCGCGGTGATAATGCCGAGGTAGCCACCGATGACCCCGAAGCCAGACACGCCAAAGGCACCAACGGCCAGAGCCAGGAAGGTCAAGGTCAAAGCAGCGAAGACCAGCATCAAGGCTATGTTCGCACGTAGTGTTCCCAGGAACATGAGAAGTGTGAAGAACCCCCACGCTAGCAGGAAGAAGCCAAAAGCCGTTGCGCTGATCCCATGTGCCTGACCGGGCAATAATTGGGCCTGGATCATAACACCAACCGCCAACCAGAAACCACCATAGGAGGAGAAGGCTGTTCCACCGAAGGTATTGCCTCCTCGGAACTCCCACCAGCCGGCTAATAACTGGCCCAGGCCGCCATAGAAGAAAGCCAGGCCCATCACGCCTAGAGCATCGCCTTTACCAGGATACCACCCGGCGTTAGCAGCACTGAGGAAGAAGGTCGTAAGAGCGAAGGCACAGAGGCCAAGAGGGGCTGGATTAGCCATAGATGAAGACGCGGAGGCTGCATGTTCGGTATCTGCTGCAATTTGAGCCATGTCAGGTTCCCACCTTTCTGAGCAATCACATTGCTCATACAAACATTGCTATGCGACTTACAATAGCGACGGGCAAGCCGTCTGTCCATACGCCGACAAATTCAGATTTTCGGCCGCCAGGCAACAGTGCCTGGGAATGGTGGTAGGATTGGATTGGCTACCTTCGCAAGCAAGCCGTTCTGTGGAAAGAAGGAGATGGGATGAGGACAGAACAGGCTACTGCGAAGTGTGAACGGTGTAACGCACTATGCTTTCGCTAGCTCGTCTTCCCTCCTCTCTGTCGAGAAAACCACCTCTCTGTAACAATGAAGTTGAGGTGTTAGCTACATTATAACATAGACTGTATGCTTATTGCTATGGTTAATATGTCTAAATGGATATAGGATTCATTCGTGAAATAGCCTTGCGAGTCATTCCCCTACGTGTTACACTGAAACCGCTAACCACATCCACATTTGGCAATGAGAGGAGAGGAAATGCAAGAGATATACATTGTAGCGGGAGCTAGAACTCCTGTCGGCGTGCTTCAGGGGTCGCTCTCTGAGGTCAGCGCCATTGATCTCAGCGTTATCGCCGCCAAAGGCGCACTGGAGCGTAGCAGCGTCGAAGCAAAACAGATTGATCAGGTCGTAATGGGGAACGTAATTCAAACGAGCAAGGATGCTATTTACTTCGCACGTCACGTCGCTCTTAAAGCCGGTCTCCCTATCGAGGTACCGGCGCTTACCGTCAACCGCTTATGTGGTTCCGGCCTGCAAGCTATCGTCAGCGCCGCCCAGATGCTCCAGCTTGGTGAGGGGCAGATTGCTTTAGCTGGTGGCGGAGAAAACATGACACAGGCACCGCACGTCATTCGTGGTGCGCGTTTCGGCTATAAATTGGGAGCCGCGCCGCAACTGGAAGATAGCTTGTGGGAGGCATTGATCGATACTTACGTTGGCTGCGGCATGGCCATCACTGCCGAAAACCTGGCCGCAAAATATGGCCTGAGCCGTGAGCAAGTCGATGAATACGCCTTACGCAGCCAGGTTGCCGCGCGCAAAGCCCAACTGGCCGGTTATCTCGCGGAAGAAATTGTGCCGGTCACGGTGAAAGACCGCAAGGGAAAAAAGTTCGAGTTTACGCAAGACGAGGGTATCCGCGACACCTCAATGGAAGCCCTGGCAAAGCTTCCAGCCCGTTTCCGCGAGGGTGGTGTGGTCACGCCCGGTAATGCCAGCGGCATCAACGATGCCGCCGCCTGCGTAGTTCTGGCTACCGGTGAGGCGGTGCGACAATATAACCTGAAACCACAGGCGCGCCTGGTTTCCTGGGCCACTGTTGGCGTTCCACCGGAGATCATGGGCATCGGTCCTGCCCCGGCGATCCGCCAGGCCCTCAAACGCGCCGACCTGAGCCTGGAATCAATAGATCGCATTGAGGTGAACGAAGCCTTTGCCGCTCAATACCTGGCCGTCGAAAAGGAACTGGGCCTGGATCGTAGCAAGACCAATGTCAATGGTGGGGCTATCTCCATTGGCCATCCCCTGGCCGCCAGTGGAACGCGCATCACTATTGCACTCATGAACGAACTGAAACGCAACCATCTGAAATATGGTGTTGCCTCACTGTGCATCGGTGGCGGTCAGGGCATCGCCGCTGTCATCGAAAATGTGGCATAACCACTCACTATAAGCACAACAGTAAAACGCTAACGGGAATGATAGCATGCATGCTAAAGCATCCTCATCATTCCCGCCCTTCTGTAAAGAAGTTACGGGTTTCACATTACTCTAACATCATTTAATAGTACTTCATACCTAGCCCTTGCGACAAGCGTTATAGTAAGTTTAACAATAAGAATTTTACATAAACTCCCTTCCCATCTCGCTTTATATTGATGAGATTTTAAGGAAAAACGAACTCCACGCTACCGATTCGCAACAAAGCATGGTATAGTGTTACTTACTTGTTTATTATTGTTTACTACACAAGAGGCATAGAACAGGGAAGTAAATACATGCATGGTCTCATCTTTGTGACATGGGAAAAATATCTGGCCGAACGCTTTGGCCCTGCGTTCCTTAACGATTATCGCAAAACAATTGGAGAAAATCCAGCAAATGCCCCATTGACCAGCAAAACGTACAACGACGATGTTTTATTAAAAGGGGTTGGGGCTGCCAGCAAGCTTTCTCAATTTCCCGTCGAGACGTTGTTGCGTGAATATGGACGTTACTTCATCATCAATGGCTTGACCAGCCATCTCTGCGCCTACCTGCTGCGCCAGGTTCATAGTGGTCGTGATCTACTGTTAAAAATGAAGAGCGCACATGCCCAGATGCGGATGACTCCCGACTCATTAACGCCACCTCTTTTCAACTACGAAATCTTTTCCCCAGACCAGAATTATTTTGCGCTCATCTACGACAGTCCACGCCAACTCTGTCCCGTTTTGCTGGGCGCGATAGAGGGAGCCGCCGAGCGCTATCATGAACAGGTACAGGTCATGGAACGCACCTGTATGAAGTTTGGGGCCGCCGTCTGCCGCTTTGAAGTGCATTTCATGCCGACAAAGCAACAGGATAACATCGTTCCTTCAGAACAGGAAGCGCGCTTAGATGCTCAACAAAAATTGATAGAGTTTGTTCTCATGATCTTACCCGACCGAGAGGGCGTGACCCTGAACGAACTCTTAGCCATGCTGCAAATGTATAAGGCACAGATAGACAGACAACTTCTCCGCCCAAGTCTGCTCCTCGACGCGCTACGCCGCCTGCAACACGCAGGACTGGTCAGCAGCACAGCCAATCAGCCAGGTGATGATTTCGTGCATCGGCGCTACTGGCGCACACCGGCAGTTACTGATATTCACTGATCATATGCTTGAGAGTCGCAGAGGCGGTTCTCATGGTCGTCCTGCATCCATTGCAATCATGCACCTGGCAACATACAATGACAATAGTGTCTCCTATGACTGACACACAACTTATTACACATTGACGTGGAGAGACAGAGCATGAAAGCAGTTTTATTTACGCAGTATGGTGGCCCGGAAGTACTGCAAGTTAAAGAGGTTGCCGATCCCGTGCCGGATCCAGATGACGTGCTGATCGCCGTCAAGGCCGCTTCCGTCAATCGGCTTGACCTTTTTCAGCGCGATGGTAGCCGACCCGTGCCCTTGCCGTTCACGCCGGGCCTGGATGCAGCCGGTATCGTTGTGCAGGATGCTAACGGTTTCCGTGCCGGTGAGCGTGTCCTGACCACGCGCGCACTGTCCGCGAAGGGCGGTGGTGGTTATGCCAGTCTGATTGCTGCACCCGCCAGCCATCTCTCGCGCATTCCTGACGGCGTCAGTTTTGAGCAGGCTGTCGCCGCCGGATTGGCCGCCTCCACCGCCTGGGCCAGTCTCTTCGACTACGGCCAACTGAAAAAAGGCGAGCGCGTGTTGATCTGGGCCGGCTCCAGCGGTGTCGGCACGGCAGCGATTCAGCTTGCTAAGCAGGCCGGTGCGTGGGTTGCCACTACCAGCGGCAGCGAAGAGCGTGGTGAACATCTGCGCAAGCTTGGCGCTGATCTCGTCATCAACCGTCGGCAGCAGGATGTCTCGCAGGCACTTGAGCAGGCAGGGGGCAAGGTCAACCTCGTGCTGGAACTGGTCAGCACAACACTTCAGACCAGTATTGATGTCAGTGCCAACGATGGACGTATCATCCTCGTCGGCAACCTGGGCGGTCAGAAGGCCACTATCGATACCCAGGTCTTGCGCCTCAAACATGTCATGGTCGTTGGCGCAAGTCCCATCATTGCTTCACCTGCCGACGAACAGCGCATACTCAACCTGATCGCGGAGAAGTCCTTCACACCCATTATCGCTCGAATCTTTCCGGTGGAACAGGCCGCTGAGGCGCACCGCCTGCTAGCCTCCGGCGAACCGCAAGGGAAGATCGTACTTGTCCATCAATAAGGTATAACAGGTCACATGGAAGGCAAAAACGAAATTTATAAATTTCGTTTTTGCCTTCCATGTGACCTGTTATACCTTATTACAACAGAATCTCTACCCGCTTGCCTGTCTCAGCGCTTTCGATAGCTCCCAGCACCATAGCAAGACTTTTGATGTTATCAGCAGCGCTGGTTTCGGGGATTGCACCAGCGCGCACGCAGTTAATAAACTCGCGGATATTGCTGGCGTGGCCGTGACTTTTTGCCTCATCCTGATACTCAGGGATGGCAACATCCGCGACGGTCGAATGGAAGCCGCCGGTCGCGGTAACGACCTGCGCGTTCATTTGAGTGCCCCCATCCCAACGCGCACTTCCTTGCCGACCGATGATGCGCCAATCGCTCTCCCATGTCGTAGGTAATCCCTCAGCACACCAGCTTCCACGATACGTATAAACAAGACCGTCGGTCATCTCGAAGATAGCCACTGCCGATGCCCCGTGTGCGTACCATGATCCCGCCGGATTCCATTCGTGACAATAAACAGCAACAGGGTCGGATCGCGTCAAGAAGCGTGCCGCATCAAAGGTATGAATTGCCATATCGAGCAGCAAAACATGCCGCATTACATCACGAAAACCACCGAAATGCGCACCAGTATAGAAATCGCTATTGACCGTCGTCAATGGCCCCAACATCCTCTGATCAAGAAAAGTCCGTAAGCGACGAATATTAGCATCATAGCGACGGTTTTGAATTACCGCGAGCAGTTTCCCAGCATGCTGTGCCGCTTCAATCATCGCGCGTGCATCGTCCAGCGTCTCCGCCAGCGGCTTCTCTCCCAGCACATGACAGCCGTACTTGAGCGCGGTCAGCGTCACATCTTTATGTGCCGAGGGAATAGCACAGTCAAAGACGACATCTGGCCAGGTTTGCTCCAACACTGAGGCCAGGTCTGTGCTTATGACGCATGAAAGATGATGTTTTTCGGCCTCCTTGCGGGCCGCTTCCTCTATCACATCCACCAACCCAACGATCTCTATATCGGGCATCGTTTCCAAAATATTTTGCCAGACACTTCCCATGCTACCACAACCAACCTGCACCGCCCGTATTTTTCTATCATAAGATATAGCCTGCACCTTGTATCCTTTCTATAATGGAGCAACGATCCTATTCGCTCCCGCATACTGTCAAAGCAACAAATCCATCCACATAGTACCACTTACTCGCTCGCTGGTAGCACCGGCGAAGGTGTGTTAAAATGGCACAGTCACGACACTTCCAGAAACTAAGAGGAGAGATATGCAGAGTACCCAAACCGAACAGATTCTTTTCACCAGAGGCGTTCCCGCTCTCGAAGCCCTGCCCAACCAGCTTATCAGCGAATGCTTAGAAGCGGTACTTGCGGGGCCGGATAAGAAAATAATTTTACAATACGGCCACAATGGCGGCTACCTACCCCTGCGTAAACTGCTGGCCGAGCAATATAACGTTACGCCAGAGCAGGTACTTGTCGGCAATGGCTCTCTGCACCTGCAAGACATGCTTGCCGCTCTGCTGGTCAAGCCAGGCGATGTTGTGTTCGTGGAGCAGCCAAGCTATGACCGCGCCATCAAGACCTTCCGCCGACGCGGCGCAAAGGTGATCGGCATTCCGCTCGAACACGACGGCGTGAATCTGCAAGCGTTGGAGCAGGCCATCGCCAGACAAGTGCCGACATTCATGTATGTTATTCCTGATTTCCAGAACCCCGCCGGTGTCACCACTTCCGCTGAAAAGCGCCAGGCGCTGGTTGAGCTAGCGCAACGCCACAACTTCTGGCTGGTCGAAGATATACCCTATCGCACCTTGCGCTACTCTGGCGAATCAATCCCGCTTCTGCGCGAGATCAACGCGGAACACGTGTTAACGCTTAGCTCATATAGCAAGCTTATCAGTCCAGCCTTGCGTGTTGGCTATCTCATCGGGCCTGCTGATTTCGTCAAGCAACTGACGAGGCTGGCCGAAGATACCATCCTCGCCCCTGTGCTACCAACCCAGGCCGCAGTGGTCGTCTTCCATCGTCGTGGCTATTTCGCCTCCAATCTTGAGGCGCTGAAACAACTCTACGCACCACGCTTGCACGCTATCGTCGGCGCGCTCAAAGAGCATCTTCCCGGCATCCCCTTCGCGGAGCCAGAGGGTGGCTTCTTCGTTAGCATCACGCTCCCTGAAGCGGCCAACAGCAGCAATCTGCTCACACGCGCCCAGGAAGCGGGCCTCGCGCTCACCGATGGTCACGGCTTCTTCGCCGACCCGCTGGACGAAAGCGAAGACGTAGCCAGCCTGGGTGCACGCTTTGTGCGCCTGCCTTTCTGTGCCCTCACCCCAGAACAGATCACAGAGGGGGTGCGCCGCCTGGCAACACTGATCTAGCTGCACAAAATGTGGGACATGTTCATCATGTCCCACATTTGCATTTCCTGATAGCTTAATGGAAAAGAGAGTACACAATACTCTTGAGCGTTTCCATGACTAGAAATTATCTTATGTCCATGCATTTTCCATCGCATTTATTCAATCTCATCCCGATAGCGATGCCATTTTTGCCTTTGACCATCATATGACACTTGCTGGCGTTCCCGTTTTACCGGATACACTCTAGCACAAAAAATATGATTGCAAGGGGACTTTTTGTAAGGCACAAACTACTTTACAGCGCAAGAATCCGATAGTGATTTCCTGCTCACCGCCGTATACTTGAAACAGAACGACATGAAAGAAAGGATGCACGGCATGATCTCTACTGAGAGCATAGAACAGGAATATTTAGGAAAAGCCATAAAGGCGCGCTGCTGGCCTTGAGTGACCGAACCCGTCGCCCATGTGTTGTAACAGGATATTTATCGATTTGGTCGCTCAAGGTTAGCAGCGCGCCCTTACAGTATCGGGCATGGTTTTATATTATACGTGGGCCGGTACCCGATGCTCCTGGCGCGTATGTGTACGCGCGGCCATTGCGATCTCTTCGTGATGGCTGGCGAGCCAGTCCATTAGCTGCATTGTCTCTTCGGGAGTCATTTTGGTACTGAAGCCGAGGGCACGACCAAACTCGTGGCAGTACAGATGTAGATTGCCATCTTCAATCCAGGACTCGTAGCGACCGATCTTTGCTCTCTCCATCATAGCTTTGCTCCTTCGCTTGCTATCATTGACATGCACGGTATTTATCGGCTAACCATTCTGCCGTGAACGGCTCCAGCTTTTTCGCTTACCTGCTGGGAATCCTAGTATAAAATATACATAGCCAGATAGCCATATGGTTTTTATATACATTTTATCCACAGGTCATTGGCAACTATCACATAGTCAATCACCAGAAGACCGGCTTCTTCAAGAGCAATACCCCACTTACACAGGTTTAGAATGATGAATAAGCTGCATTATTGTGTAATTCCTCATCTTTATTCATATGGATACTTCGTACATACCACAGCATTACGTATGGCCGCGTATGGAAAATTAATCCATAATTTTCCAGGATGCAGACGATCATTCTTGAGAGTAGAACTCAGCACGTGAGTAACGACCGGGCAAGGTAGCCACAAGGGCATATCCCTACAATGAGGCCGAGTTGAAGCAGTATCGTATCATCGTGGGAGTATGTCCTGGCGGCTACCCTGCCTCACGCTTGCGTTCGCCCTGCTAGCTTGCGGCATGATGGATGTGATACACTCACATTACACACCATTGTTGTCGCACGAAGGACGAGATTACCAGAATGCAACAGTTTGATGCAATTGTTGTTGGTGCCGGGCCAGCCGGTAGCAGTGCCGCACTCGCAATGGCACGTGCCGGATTACAGGTTGCGCTCATTGAGCGGGGAGAATATCCTGGCGCAAAAAATGTCTCCGGTGCAGCTCTTTACGCACCAAACCTGCTAGCCGACCTGCTGCCCAACTATTGGGAAGAGGCTCCTGTCGAACGCTATCTCACGCGCCGCATCGTGACTCTGCTGGGCAGAGAGTCGGCACTTTCACTTGATTTTCGCACCAACCACTTCGGCCAGCCGCCCTACAACGGCTTTACTATTTTACGTCCCAAATTCGACCGCTGGCTGGCCGGGAAAGCCGAGGAAGCCGGAGCGCTCCTCATCACCTCTACGGTCGTCGATGACCTGCTCTACGAAGGAGAACAGGTTGTGGGCGTGCGTTGCCGACGCGAGAATGGTGATCTCTACGCGCCTATCGTCATTGCGGCGGATGGGGCGAACTCGTTTCTGGCAAAGAAGGCCGGACTGCAAAAGGAATTTCACGCCGACGAAATGACGCTGGGTGTCAAAGAGGTACTGCGCCTGGATGCACATACGATTGAGGAACGCTTCAATCTCAATGGGGACGAGGGCATGACCAATGAATACGTCGGCTACGCTTCCGGCGATGTCAAAGGCGGCGGCTTTCTCTATACGAACCGCGACACGCTCTCCATTGGCGTGGTGACACAGATCGCCTCTCTGGCACAACAGCAGCGACGCGCGTATGAACTGCTCGACCAGTTCAAGCAACATCCCGCCGTCGCACCGTTAGTGCGTGACGCGGTGACGCTTGAATATTCGGCGCACATGATTCCAGAAGGCGGCTGGTCGATGATTCCGAAGTTATCGCGTGCAGGTATGCTGGTCGTGGGAGATGCTGCCAGCTTTGTTTTTGCTGCCGGCCTGTTTCTCGAAGGCATGAACTTTGCCATTGCTTCCGGCCTGATCGCCGCGCAGGTAGCTCAATTGGCCCACCAGGAGCGGGATTTTTCAGCGCGTAGCATGGCACGCTACCGCACTCGGCTTGCAGAGAGCTTCGTATTACAGGATATGAAGAAGTTTCGTCACGCCCCCCCCTTCATCAATAACGAGCGACTACAAAATGTCTATCCAGAACTGCTTTGTGAGGCCGCCGAACGTGTCTTTCGCTCCGATGGCCGACCGCGCCACAAAGTCGGACGCACCGTGTTCCGCACATTACGCAGCAAAATACCCTTGCTTACCCTGTTACGCGACGGCTGGGAAGCTGGACGCGCACTCCTTTTTTAGCTTTTCTTAGAATGAGGATACACGATGGTTGCTATTTCTCTCATGATTGAAGGGCAAGATGGCCTGAACTGGTCACGCTGGCAACGATTAGTTACCGAGGCCGAAACGCTTGGTTTCGCCGGTCTTTTTCGCTCCGACCACTTCACGAACGCCACCCCACCGGATAAAGACTCGCTGGAGATGATCGTCTCGCTGACCTACCTGGCTGATCACACGCAGCGCATCCATTTCGGCCCACTTGTATCCCCGCTCACCTTTCGCGCTCCGCAAATGCTGGCACGGCAGGCGGCGGCGCTCGATGACCTGAGTAGCGGACGCATGATTCTCGGCCTGGGTGCGGGCTGGCAGGAGCGCGAACACCGCCTCTTCGGTTACGATCTCGGCACAACCGCCACGCGCATGGCCCGTCTTGAAGAAGGTTTAGAGGTCATCACCCGTCTACTGCGCAGTGATACGCCGGTGACATTCGAGGGGAAATACTTTCAACTGCGCGAGGCCACGCTGCTGCCACGACCACAACGCCCCGGCGGGCCGCGCATCCTTGTTGGCGGCAACGGGCAGAAACGCACCCTCTCGCTGGTCGCGCGCTATGCTGATGTCTGGAACGCGCTCTACCTCACACCGCAAGCCTTCCATGAACGCAGTGTGGCGCTCGATGACCTGTTGCGCCAATCCGGTCGGCAACCCGGCGAGGTGAAACGCACCATGATGCTCACGCTGCTTTTTGGACGCGACAAAGCAGCACTGGAGCAGCAACTGGAGCCATACCGCAAACGACCAGAGTTGAGTGGAAAATCAACCGAAGAGATAGTACGGACGCTAGGTCTCTCCGGTCGCTGCATTATCGGCACAGCAGAACAGGCAGAGCGGGTCATTGAACAGATCAAAGCCTATGAGGCGGTGGGGGTCGAGGAACTTATGATGCAATGGTTCGAGATGGATGATATCGACGACCTGCGTGCCTTCGCCAGCAGCGTTTTCCCACACATAGCATAGGAGCAGAGCAGATGGACCTTGGTATACGAGGCAAAGTGGCTATCGTGCTGGCCGCCAGCAAGGGGCTGGGACGCGCCTGCGCAGCGGCCCTGGCGGCAGAAGGCGTCAATCTCGTCATCGGAGCGCGCAATCAGCAGGTTCTGGAAGAGGCTGCACGCCAGATTGAGCGCACAACGGGAAGCAAGGTACTGGCAGTACCAACGGATGTCACAAAGGCCGAAGAACTGGTACGTATTGCTGACAACGCCTTGCGCGAATTTGGACATATAGATATCCTGGTCAATAATGCAGGCGGGCCACCAGCAGGTAACTTTGAAGCCTTCAGTGACGAGCAATGGCAGGCCGCTTTTGAGTTGAACCTGCTCAGTGCCGTGCGCATGATTCGCCTGGTGCTGCCCTCTATGCGGGCGCAAGGCAGTGGACGCATCATCAATATCGTCAGCACTTCGGTCAAGCAACCTATCGATAACCTGCTACTGTCGAACTCTATTCGTCCTGGCATCATCGGTCTGGCAAAGTCGCTCTCACTCGAACTGGCTCCCGCTAACATTACCATCAACAACGTCTGCCCCGGTCGCATTCTGACAGATCGCATTCGGCAGCTTGAACGCATCGATGAAAAAGTGCAGCAAGGCATGTCGGAAGAAGAGATTTTGCAGAAGTCCGCGCAAGGCATTCCAATGAGGCGGCTTGGCAAGCCCGAAGAAGTAGGGGCGCTGGTGGCTTTTCTGGCCTCACAGCAGGCAGCATACATCACTGGCACCACGATTCAGGTCGATGGTGGGCAGACCCGCTCGATACTCTAAGGAGCAACGATCTCATGCAACCAATAGAAGAGCGCCTGGAACTGGTACGCTTCAAGGTCGATAAAACGCCGCATATCCGTCTCAACCGCGAGACATGCAAGGACTGCGACACACGCGCCTGTGTCTATGTCTGCCCGGCAGGGTTATTTGAACTGCTCGGTGGTGAAATGCATTTCTCTTACGAGCATTGCCTGGAATGCGGCACCTGCTACGTCGCCTGTGAACGCAAGGCCATTGAGTGGAGCTATCCACGTGGCGGCTGGGGTGTCAGCTTTCGCGCTTCATGAATATATAATATAAAGGATTAAGAAGTCCCGCCCTGTAGGCAAAGTTGCGAACCTTCTGTTCAAATGTGAACGCATTACTGAATAATTGCATCGCCAGAACGAGGTCTGCCTGCTTGAGAACCTGCTTGCGATGGAGATCAAAGTATGGGAACTGCAACAGCAAGGGATACTGTTCCGGCCTGGTATGAGCGAAATCCCAGACCTCGTGTTCGGTAAAATTCTCGTCCTGCGGAGTCACGCCGAGCCGCTCGTCGTAGGGAATATACATCTTTTCCGCCTCACGCCAGCTTGCAACCTCGTTGGCGTCCACGCCGAGGGCCTTTGCTTTCTCCGGGTGACGCTTCACCGCGTCGGCAGCCGCATACAGATTATGCTGTGCTATGAGATTCGTGTAGACATTATTATCGACGATGGCGCTGTATTCATCAGGGCCGGTAACACCATCGATACGGAACAGACCAAGAGCGGTGTTGAGATAGCCGAGAGAACGCCATAGCCGTGCCGTCTCGACCAGCAAATTATTCCAGAGTCTATAGTACAATCAGTACAATGTTAGTGGTAGAATCACCTCCCATCCATAGCGATTAGCCAGTTCTCAACCTCTCCCAACGCCATGCCCTTATTACAAAATAGTTCACGCACAGTCTATCCCTCCTCTACCATCTTCCCTCCCTAAATGTAGCATACAGGAACATGCTGGTCAATTACACTAATCTTGCAATTGCCCGGCGCTGGCAAAGTTCATCCGAACGTTCCTGTCTTTTGCACTCATCACGGCAAGTAGTATGAAAGATAGCATTTCTCTTCTTCAACCATTCTCCAAGATAACAAACACATTAATCGGTCTTTATGAGTGTGGTAAAATAGGGAGAGGAAACATGCCACCTAAAATTAGGCAACTGAAAGCGGCGCTGTCTAAAGCAGGTTTTCTCTGGCGTCCTGGCAAAGGCAGTCATACTTTTTGGGCGTATCCAAACCTACCAGGAGAAGAAGTCACGCTCTCAGGCAACAATGGTGAGGATACCAAACCCTATCAAATCAAAGATGTTCGTAATGCGCTGAGAAAGCTGGGAAAAGACTTATGACATCTGACTTGAAACACTACTCTATTCTCATTCAGTGGAGTGACGAAGATCAGGTCTATATCGCCACTGTACCCGAACTTCCAGGCTGTAAAACGCATGGAAGAACCTACGAAGAGGCACTGAAACAAGCACAATATGCGATTGAGGGCTGGATTGATTTTGCCAAAGAGCTGGGCTGGCCTATCCCTTCGCCACAGGTAGCAGCATAAAAGCCGGTGCTTTTCCAACCTATGAGAGTTTTAATTGTTTACTATCTGGCAGCAGACACACTGCACAAACGGTTACAATTATAGACAATCATAAACAACTGATCACGATGCATAGCATGATCTGAGCATAAACCAGGCTCACAGGCCATCTTCTGAAGGGTAAACAAGTATGTACATTTGTGTATGCATCAAACAAACGCCGGATAGCGCGTCGGTCTATGTTGATCCCATTACGGGTCAAGTTGATGCTGAACGCTTTGTTCAGATACTTAATCCGGCGGATGCGTGCGCTATTGAGGCGGCAGTACGGCTGAAAGAACAGTTCGGCGGCGCTGTACTGGCACTCACATTGGGGCCGCGTGACGCTGAGGGAGCATTGCGCGCCGCTCTCGCCATTGGAGCCGACAAAGCATTGCGCCTGTGGACACGCGAAGCCGAATCGTGGGGGCCATTTACCGTCGCAGCGGCGCTGGCAGCCACATTGCAACGTGAAATTCCGCCACCAGACTTGATCCTGTGTGGCGATAGCACCAGCGACTGGTCATCTGGCATCGTTGGCCCGGCCCTGGCATACCATCTCGACTTACCACAAGTAACTGGCGTCATTTGCCTTGATAGCATACAGAACAATCGACACATCACACTACGCCTCACCCGCAGGCTGGAACGAGGCTATCACGAACTCCTGGAAGCCGAGCTACCACTGCTCGTCACCGTGACCGGCACATTGAACGAGCCACGCTATCCCTCGCTACCCGCACACCTGGCCTCTCTCAAAGCCAGCATCCCTGTTCTTGATCCATCCACACTGATGAGCAACACCTGGCACGACGAGGTTGACCAGATCACTCTACTGGAAATGCACATGCCGCGCCCGCGTCCACGCCGCATCGCCGCACCCGATAGCCACCACAGCGCCTACCAGCGTATCGGCGAGATCATCTCCGGTGGCGCTATCGGTCGCAAGACCCGCATCGTAGAAGGCACACCGGAAGAACTGGCTCAGACCCTGGTCACTTTCTTGCACGAACGCGGCTTCGTGTAGAAGACGACTCTCTATTTCTTCAGAAAACACAAGCACTAACGCAAGTGGACATATCAGCATGAACAAATATGAATGGGGTCTGGTATAGGACAATATCCGTGAAGGGGTATTGTGATGAGAATAGAATTTTGCGCGGCAACCATATTATACAGTTGCTATTCAAGAAATAAAGTAAAGGAGGTATTACCATGATAACGCGAACATTCACAGCCGTACTTCATAAGGAAGACGACGTATATGTCGCAGAATGCCCAGAGGTAGGTACTGCTAGCCAGGGAGATACCATAGAGGAAGCGCTGGCAAACCTCAAAGAGGCCACGGAACTCTATCTGGAAGAATTTCCCGTAAAGGATATAAGCAGACCACTTGTGACTACTTTTGAGGCTAGCTATGCCGCCTAGAATGCCTCAAGTGTCGGGTGAGGATATAGTTACAGCGTTTAGGTTTTGAACCAGTACGGCAACGGGGCAGTCATGTCGTTCTAAAAAAGCAATTACACGATAGAGAAGTAGGATGTGTTGTACCTTTGCATCATGGGCATAATATTGCGCCTGGTACACTAAGAAGCATCCTACGTCAAGCAGAGATTACGCTAGAAGAACTTTTAGAAGCATTGTAGTCTACGAGCGAAGATACCATTTGCTGTACCTTCACTCGTAGAAAATTTTTATGGCGTCACACCCAACCCTTTTTGAATGAAGAGGCCCATTGGGTAGTCACCGTCGGTACTGCCGATAGCTTTGCGATACCACCACCAGTCCCAGATGTTTTTGGCGGCTAAGGCCAGATTGAAGTGCGCTCCGGGTGGAGGATTATCGCCATAGCTGAGCCAGAGACCCAGGCCCACACCGCCGTAGGTCGGCTGACCGGCACACTCGTTATTGGCTTTCGTCGGCACACAGGGGGGCGGCTTGTAGCCTTCATCCCACCAGGTACGCATACGATACTGATGGTAGAGATACTGCTTGCCGTATTGATTTTCGGCGGTATAGAGGTTATCGCCGCCGGTAATAATCACCGGAGGATTTTTCATGCCGGGACAGGCGGTCGGATAACCGTAGCAGACATCAGTATAATCGCGCAGGTACCACGCAAAAGGCCAATCAGCATCCGACATTACACCGATAGCGATCTGATGCCGTCCACCATCTATCTGCCGGTCAAGCTGATTGATCTTGTCCATGACGATGTTGACATCAGGCGTCGTCTGCACATAAATCATCATCTCGTGGGGGCCATCGGCAGGATCAACGAAATTCACCTCATACATGTTGTGCAGCGTGGGTATCAGCAGCAGAATAGCGCATACAACCCCAAAAACCGCGATCATGCCTGTGCCCATACCGACTCGCGGTCGCCCGCTCCATACCGATTGCACCAGGGAAGGTACCTCAGTTTCAGTGTTGGTAACAGGAGTCACGCTGGTGGTGCGCCTATTCTCTTGCCAGCCTTTGAACCAGTTCCATAGCGTTATGATGCACGGCTCCAGACCGATAGCGGCCAGCAGACACATGGGCATTACCATAAAGATCATC
>DAOTVZ010000018.1:0-14330 GCA_034436045.1 Ktedonobacteraceae bacterium
GTGATGTCCTGCTCCTGCGCAAATTTGCGCGTGTCGCGGTGCAGTGTCGCTGCTGCGATAGTGGCGGCGGGTATGATATGGTCAAAAACGATATGTGAACGTTTGGGATCGAAAACGCGCCCCTCCGGCCCGACCAGTTTGCGGAAGGCCTGAATCGCCAGGGGCGTCGTGGTATCGTGGCTCATCACGCGATCAACGTCTACGACCACCGTCTCGCCCGCTGTGACTGTGCGACCAACTTTACGACTAAAAATCTCTTCGGCCAATGTTCCCATCGTGTGTCTCCTTCTCATCAAATGTGAGAAAATCAAAACTTACATATATTGTATGCTGCAAATGAGCGCAAAAAAGCATTTCAGGTTCTACGATTAGCTGCATGAAAAATTTATTATACGCCAACGGATTGCACGCTCCGGCACCATTCTTTAATGAAGCTATCGACCTCTTGAGCCGTGAGCGATCCACGCTCAGCACGTGCTTTGAGCGCAAGGGTCAGGCGTGTAATCTCGTTCTTGTCAAGCTGTAGGCCGAGCGTGTGAACGCGGTGCGCGACGGCATGGCGGCCTGTGAAGCGCGAGCCGACATCGACCTGACGCTCCAGGCCGAAGTCTTGCGGGTCAAGCGCCTCGTAAGCGCGCGGGTTCTGTAGAATGGCTTTGGTGTGAATGCCCGCGCGGTGCGTAAAGGCTCCCATGGCCGTGATCGGCATATTGAACGGAATAGGCAGGTTCAGGCAATTCGCTACGTATTGATCGAGCGGGGCCAGTTGTGTCAGATCATAATTTGCCAGCAATTCAGGATGGTGAATGTAGAGTTGCGCGATCAGCCCACTCAGCGAGGCGATGCCATTGCGTTCGCCGATACCCATGACGGTCACATCCAGGCAGTCCGCGCCAGCTTCCAGAGCGGCGACGGTATTGGCGATAGCGCAGCCGGTATCGTTATGGCCGTGAAACTCGATGCCCACCTGCGGATAGCGTTCGGCACACAGGTGTACCAGACGCTCAACCATACGCGGCGTGGCGATGCCTACAGTATCCGGCAGGCCGATGCGCTGTACGCCCGCTTCAACGACCGCGTCGAAGAGCGTCAGCAGGTCCACCAGGTCGCTGCGGAAGGCATCCTCGGCGGAGAAGCGCACGTAGCGTCCGGCGGCGCGAATGCGACGGATCAGCGGCACGGCGTCGGCAATCATCTGGTCGATGCGTCGCCCGTGACTGTAGGTACGCAATTCTTTGGATGCGCCATAGAAGAGGTTGATGCCATAGATCGGTGTCTCCAGGGCCGCCTCTACATCGGCGGCCACACAGCGCACGTGCGCGAGGATACGCGCTTTCAAACCCAGGCCACAAATCTCTTCGATGGCCTGGCGCGTCTCCGGTGAAGCGATGGGTGATGGCACCTCGATAGCTGGCACGCCCAGCGCGTCCAGCATGCGAACAATGTGCAGACGCTGCTCCTGCGTGAAGTACGCTCCGGTAAACTGCTCGCCTTCGCGCAGCGTGGAGTCCAGAATCAGTAGCTCGCTCATGCGCTTACCCCCTCGCGTTCCTGTTCCTGATTGTACATGCGTGTCCCCTCATCGTAGGGGCGTGATTCATCACGCCCTGTGGTCTCACGCCCTGTGGCCTCACGCCCTGTGGCCTCACGCCATGTGGCCTCACGCCCTGTGGCCTCACGCCCTGTGGCCTCACGCCCTGTGGTCTCACGCCCTGTGGTCTCACGCCCTGTGGTCTCACGCTCTGTGGTCTCACGCCCTGTGGTCTCACGCTCTGTGGCCTCGCGCCCTGTGGCCTCATGTTCTGCCTCATCTGTAACGCCTGCAATCGTGCGTAATACTTGTTCCAACACTTCTATAGCGTGAACATATTCGTCGAGCCGGATATGTTCATCGGGTGTATGATCCAGGCGCGAGTCGCCGGGGCCATAGGCCACGATGTTCTGGCCCCAGACCGGCCCGACGACGTTCATATCTGATGTTCCCGTCTTATACTTAAAGGTCGCCTGTTGCCCGCTTGCGCGTAAGGCTCCGATGAAGGCGCGCGCGATAGGTGTGGTGCGTGTAGACTGAAACGCCTGCTCCTCGCCGGAGAAGCTGATGGACATAGCGCTTTCCCTGGCCCACGCCTCTAACAGGCTGCGTAGGGCGGCAATATCATAATTGGGCGGCAGGCGATAACCAATGAGCAGATGTGTCCGCTCATTGATGCCGTCGGCGTGGTCGCTGTTAATGCTGCGCAGCGAGGGCATCAGGGCGTTGAAGGCCGAGTTGGCAGCGTGTTCGCTATTCCATTGCTCAGCATGCTGGCGAACGCGCTCCCAGAAAGCTGTGGCAACCTCGGTGCTATGCTCGTTGGAACCGGCGCTGTGGCTCATCGGGCGTGTCACGTGGCACTCGACCAGCAGGCGTCCCTTGTAGCCAATCGTCACCGATGTACTACCGCTTGGCTCACCGATAATACAGGCAGCGGGCCGGTAGCGGTTGACTACAGCGCGCGCGCCGCGCGAGGTCGCAGCTTCTTCCTCGACTGCACCGATCACCACGACCGGGCGTCCGACCTGTCCCGTGTGCATGAAACGCGCTGTAGCACAGATGAAAGCCGCCAGAGGCCCTTTGGCATCGACTGCGCCGCGTCCGTAGAGCAGGCCATTCTCAATTCTGACCGGAATATTGCCGTGTACTGTGTCCATGTGCCCCAGCAGCACAATCGGTTCCTGCTCGTTCTCGCGCTCACGCGGGTGTGTGCTGGCAACAAAATTGCCCGCCTCATCAACATAGGCATATAGTCCCATGAGGCGTGCCTGCTCCGCCAGGAAATGTGCTAACGCCTGCTCCTGACCGGAATAGCTGGCGATGGTCAGCATTTGCTGTAGTAGGGCAACCTCGCGTTCCATTTCTGTAGTATTTGTCGTAACATGAGCGGAACGTGTGTTGTGCGCGTTTGGCGTCGTCAGCACCGCTTCAACGGCGTCGATGACGCGATTCAGTTGTTCTTCGCTGATGACCAGGGGGGGCAGCAGGCGAATGACATTGCCACCGGCTTGCAGGGCCAGGACGCCGCGCTGAGCCAGCGCCTCAAGATAGGGCTGGATGCGCTGACGTAGCTCAATGCCGATCAGCAGGCCCAGGCCACGTACCTCGCGGATGAGCGGAGATTGGATGGCGCGCAGGCGTTGCAGCGCCATTGCGCCCAGTGTAGCGGCGCGTTCCGCCAGGTGTTCTTGCTCAAGAATGTCGAAGGTTGCCAGGGCGGCGGCGCAGGCCAGCGGATTGCCGCCAAAGGTGCTGCCGTGAACGCCCTTGCCGATGCGCCCGCTCTGTGTGACGCGCGGGCCGAGACAGACAGCACCCATCGGGATGCCGCCTGCGATGGATTTGGCGAGACAGAGAATGTCGGGTTGGAGATTGTAATGCTCGCAGGCGAAGAGACGGCCTGTGCGCCCAAAGCCGGTCTGCACCTCGTCGATAATCAGCAGCGCGCCGCGTTTGTGGCAGAGTTGCGCCAGGCCGCGCAGGTATGCTTCGGTACCGACATGCACACCGCCCTCGCCCTGTACGATCTCAACGATGAAGGCCGCTGTTTCATTAGTAATCGCGGCGTCGGCGGCGTTCAAATCGTTATAGCGCACGTGCGTGAAGTTAGGCACTAACGGCGCGAACGGTTCGCGGTAGTGTGGCTCCCAGGTCGCGGAGAGCGCGCCCATCGTGCGACCATGAAAACCGCGCAAGGTCGCTACGATACCGCTGCGTCCCGTTGCCAGGCGCGCGAATTTGATAGCGCCCTCGATGGCCTCGGTACCGCTATTGCACAGGAAGATGGCATCCAGCCCTTCCGGCGTCAGCCGTGCCAGGCGCTCAAGCACCTGTGCGCGCATATCGTTATGGAAGATTTCGGGGCAGGTAATCAGGCGTTGTGCCTGCGCTGCGATGGCCGCCGCGATCTCCGGGCGACTGTGGCCGATATTGGCGACGCCGTACCCGGCGGTGCAGTCGATGTATTCGTTGCCATCGGCATCCCAGACCGTTGCGCCGCTGCCACGCACAATCGCTAAAGGGCGTTTGCCATAGACGCCGCTCGTGTACTGCTGTTCGCGTGCGATAATCTCGTCAGATGTCAGCATATTCCACATGGCTATCGATGGCTCCTCTCTATTACCGCGCCAACTAGCTCCTTATGCTGAGCGCCAACGACGCTATCGAGTCTAGCTTCGCTCAGGCGCTCAGAGAGGTAGAGTTCGCGCGCCATAATCGTCGTGCCTGCCCCGTTCAATACATCGTGCAAAGAGGCACTGCCAATACACACGCGCGTCACGCCACCATTCAGCGCTTCTTGTGCCCCTAACAGCTTTTTGCGCATGCGCCCTTTCGCGTACTGCATATAGTTGTCCAGTTCAGGAGCGGCGATATCGCGGATGACGGTATTGTGGTCGCTCGGATCGCTCAGCAGACCGGGGACGTTGGTCATAATCACCAGCGTGTCGGCATGCAGTGCGGCGGCGACGGCGGCGGCGGCGCGATCACCGTCCACATTCAAACGCTCGCCTTCGTAGCTCAGGGCCAGAGGTGCGATGACCGGCGTGAAACCGGCGGCCAGTAGCGTGCGCAAGAGATGTGCGTTGACCTGCTCAATCTGGCCGGTGTGGTCATCGCGCAAAATCTGTGTGCGTCCATCGGGTGTCATGGAGCGCACCACCGCTTTGCGGCGCGCCACCAGCAGACGACCATCGACGCCCGCGAGGCCAATGGCGTTGACACCATGACGCTGCAACTGCGCTACCAGTGCGGTATTGATCTCGCCCGCTACGGCCATTGCGAAGATGCGCAGCGTCTCGCTATCGGTATAGCGGCTCACCATGCCGCTCGGTGAAGTAATCATGCGCGCGGGATGGCCAAGTTGCTCGGAAAGCGTGTTGGTCAGATCGGAGCCGCCGTGCAACAAAACTACCTGTTCGCCCGCCGCAACGTAGTCCGCAATCTCTCGAAGAATTGCCTCAGTGGCGACTCCTGCGCCACCGCCAATTTTTACTACCAGTGTCATGATCGTTCTCCTTTCGTCGGGCGTGATCAATCACGCCTCTGCGGGTTGGGGATGATCAATCATAGAGAAAATTGATCGTATCCCCACGAATACCGTTGCGGATTACGCCGGATGCAGACCGGGGAAGGTCAGTCCCAGCGTCTCGTCCCAACCAAACATACAATTCATAGCCTGTACCGCGTTGCCCGCCGCGCCCTTCATCAGGTTATCCAGGGCCGCGAGGGCAACGACGCGCTGGTTCTCAACGTCCAGTTCAAAGCCGACGTCGCAGTAGTTGCTACCCGCTAAAATCTTGGGTTCGGGATAGCGATAGACCCCGTTGCGCTCTTTAACGATGCGTATGAACGGCTCACGCTGATAGACCTCGCGGTAGGCGCGCCAGAGCGTGCGCTCGTCGATGCGCTCGCGTACAAAGACCTGCGCCGTGACCAGGATGCCGCGCACCAGTTCGACCGAGGTGGCGGAGAAGGCCACGCGCTGCGTCAGGTTGCCGCCGCCCAGCACACCGCCAAGTTCTTGAATAAGTTCTGCGCTGTGACGATGGCCGGTCGGCTGGAAGGAACGCACCGCGCCGCTGCGCTCTGGATGGTGGCTGCTCAAGCTGGGGGCCGCACCTGCCGCCGAGGAGCCAACTTTGGCATCTACAATCAAGGGCATGTTGGTATCGACCAGTCCGGCGCGGTAGAGCGGGATCAGGCCCAGGATGGCGGCGGTCGCCATACAACCGGTGCCGCTGACCAGCGTGGCCTCGGATAGTTCGGCGCGATGCAGTTCAGGCAGGCCATAGACGCTCTCGCTCAACAACTGCGGCGCTGCGTGTTCCTCACCATACCACTGCTGGTAGAGCGCGGGCGAGTGTAGACGGAAGTCTGCCGACAGGTCGATGATGCGCGGAGCCAGTTGGCGATAACGCTCAATCACGCCCGCTGAGACGCCGTGTGGCAGGCAGAGCATGATGAGGTCGCACGGGGCCAGATCATCCGGCGCGATCATTCGCAACGTCGAAATCTTGCGCAGGTTGGGATGCATGCTGTGTAGATACTGTCCGGCATGGCTGCTCGATGCTACTTGCGTGAGTTCAACATTGGGATGGAACAGCAGCAGGCGCGCCAGTTCGCCGCCCGTGTAGCCGGAGCCACCAACAATGGCGACGCGAATTCTGCTCATCGGGCCACCCCTTCCATCTCATGTGCCTCGGCCTGCGGATGCGATACATTGGTTCCGGCATTGATTTGATGCAATACATAATCAATCATCAGGTCGGGAATATCGACGCCGGTAGGAGCGATGCTGTTGCGGAACTCCATTGTGGCATTGATCTCGTTGACCAGAAAGCCGCGCTCAGGGTCTTCCAGTACGTCAATCGCCAGGATGCCGCCGCCGACGGCCTGCGCGGCGCGCACACACAGTTCGTTGAGTTCCGGTGTGACGGGACAGTTATCGGTGATGGCCCCGCGCGCCGTGTTTGTGACCCAGTGTGCGCTGTTGCGATAAATGGCGCAGATCGTGCGGTCGCCAACGACGAAGGCGCGGATGTCACGCTGCGGTTTGGCGATATATTCCTGTATATAGTGGATGTGATGCTGATATGAGCCGAGCGTTTCCTGATGTTCCAGGATGGCCTCGGCAGCATCGCGGTCATTGACGCGCGCCAGCAGACGGCCCCAGGAGCCGGTGATGGGTTTGAGGACTACCGGATAGCCCATCTGTTCGATGCCCTCGACCGCGTGGGCCTCGTCAAAGGCCAGCATGGTGCGCGGCGTCGGAATATTGGCGTGCAGCAGCGCCAGCGTGGTCAGGAGTTTGTCGTTGCATAGGGCCGTGACCGCCGCCGTGTTGAAGACGCGCAGACCCCAATGTTCCAACACATGCGCGACAGCCAGTCCGCGCGACTGACTGACGCTCCGGCACAACACGGCATCGAACTCCTGCCAGCGCGGCTGCGGTTTAGCCAGGTCGAAGAGCAGTGTGCCATCATCGATGATCTCGAAGTCGATGGCGCGACGCTTGAGAACCTCGACCAGTAGCTTCTCTTCAACGCGAATTCGTGACGTGAGTATTGCCAGACGCATAATATGTGACTCCTTTCCTCTCCGGCGCTAGCGAGCGTGACTATGAATTTTTTCACCCGAAATCGGCAATGTCGTAGAGGCGTGATTGATCACGCCCTGCCCGCCTGTTGCTCTCGTAGGGGGGTGATTGATCACGCCCTGCCCGCCTGTTGCTCTCGTAGGGGGGTGATTGATCACGCCCTGCCCGTCTGTTGCTCTCGTAGGGCGTGATCAATCACCCCCCTACGACATTGCCAATTTCGATGGTGAAAATTCATAATCATGCCCCTACTCGCCCCAATCCTCTTCTACCTGGGGGGCCAGGCCGACCTGGGGCTGTTCAACGTTCAAGACTTCCAGTTCGGCGTTGCAGTCGGGACAGTAGATGATCTCGCCGACCATCAAGTTCTGCACTGAAATCTCTGCTTCGCATTCGGGGCATTGTGCCATCTGTGTTGCCTGTGCCATGTTCGTGTTCTCCCTCTCTGTTGCTTGTATGTTCTCGTTGTGTCAATCAATGTCCAATAAAAAACGCCCATCATCCTTCGCCTGGGAAGGACGATGAGCGTTGGAAATAGCTCTCGTGTTACCACCTTCATTCGCCGCTATCTCGCAATAGCGACCTCGGTGAGTGTTGTGCTTGATAGGCACAACATTCATGCCCGCTAACGGGGGCTACCGGCAGAGTTCTACTTTCACACGGGATTGTGTTCAGTCGCAATCTCGTGTGATTTCTTCTCGCAGCGTCGGGGTTCTTATTCGCAGGGGTTCACATGTGAGCTTTCCACCAGCCGCTCACTCTCTGGATGCAACAAGAGCCTGCTACTCGTCCCGTCATTGCCTTTCACTATGCAGTTCTTCAGGTTTTTAGAATGGAATTTTTCAGGCCAACAAAAAAGCCCTTCATCCTTTCGATAAAGGACGAAGAGCATCAACATCTTCGTGGTACCACCTTTGTTCGCCACTATCTCACGATAGCAGCCTCGGTGAATGCAGAACTGTTATATTCTTCTCTTGTTTCTGCATTGCTGGCCCGATCACGGGGGCCACCGGCGAAGGTCTACTCTCACAACGTATGTGATTTCTTCTTGCAGCGTCAGGGTTCTTTTTCACAGGGGTTCACATGTGAGCTTTCCACCAGCCGCTCACTCTCTGCCTGGAACGAAAACCTGTTACTCGTCCCGTCGTCGCTTTTCCTTGAGCTATTTATTTGTCCGTTTAGATTTATAACACGGTTTTGACGCCAATGTCAAGGGTTTTGGCGGCAAGTTTCAAACACAGGGAAACAATTGGAGCCACAAAGCGAACGCACAACTCAACTGGTTCGCTTTGTGGCTCCAATTGTTTCCCTGTGTTTCTTATAGTCTTTCAATCACCATCCCATTTGCCATGCCGCCGCCCTCGCAGATGGTTTGCAAGCCGTAGCGACCGCCGGTGCGTTCCAGTTCGTTGAGCAGGAAGGTGGTCAGGCGCGCGCCTGAAGCGCCCAGCGGATGGCCGATGGCGATGGCACCGCCGTTGACGTTGACTTTGCTCAGAGGGGCACCGATTTCGTGTTGCCAGGCCAGCACGACGCTGGCGAAGGCTTCATTGACTTCAATCAGGTCGATCTGGTCGATAGTCAGATTGGCGCGGGCCAGGGCTTTGCGCGTGGCGGGGATGACGGCGGTGAGCATGAAAATGGGGTCATCGCCCGTGACGGCGAAGGAGATAAAGCGCGCACGTGGTTTGAGGCCCAGTTTCTCGGCGGTGGCGCGCTCCATAATCAGCACGGCGGCGGCTCCGTCGCTGATCTGCGAGGAGTTGCCGGCGGTAATCAGGCCGTCGGGCTTGAAGGCGGGTTTCAGAGCGGCCAGTTTCTCCATGCTGGTGTCGCTGCGAATGCCCTCGTCGCGCGTGAACATGCTGGTCGAGCCGTCCTCTTCTTTGACGGGAATGGGAATGATCTGGCTGTCAAAGCGGCCCTCGGCGGTGGCCTGAGCGGCGCGGCGATGGCTCTGCAGACTGAAAGCGTCCAGCATCTCGCGGCTGAGTTCCCATTTGCGCGCGATGAGGTCGGCGCTGATGCCCTGATGCACCAGCCCGTGATTGTAGCGTTCGATCATCATGGGGCCGAAGGGCTTGCCGCCTTGCGAAGAGCTACCCATCGGTACGCGCGTCATCGACTCGACGCCGCCCGCGATCACAACATCATAGGCACCGCTCAGCACGCCCTGGGCGGCGAAGTGGATGGCCTGCTGGCTCGACCCGCACTGGCGGTCAACGGTGGTGCCCGGTACCGATTCGGGAAAACCGGCGGCCAGCGCGGCATTGCGTCCCACGTTCAATGCCTGGTCGCCAACCTGGCTGACGCAGCCAACAATTACATCTTCAATCAATCCGGCATCCAGATTGTTGCGCTTGACCAGGGCCATCAAAGTCTGGGCCATCAGATCAACAGGGTGCCAGTCTTTCAACTTACCATTACGACGACCAACAGGGGTGCGTACTGCATCCACAATTACGGCTTCTCTCATTGCGGTCATGGGGTGTTCTCCTCGCAAACTCTAAGAACGTTCGGGCATCGTTGCCTCGCTACGGCTATAAGTAGTAACCGATCTTTGCCTTTTAGTATATGACATTTGTGAGGTGACGAACAGACACACGCCAGCATGGCAGGAGTGAGCGCAAGGCACCGCTCTACCCTACGGATTCACGCTCGTCGCGCAGCCAGGGTACTATAGATGCCTCGCATTCGCTCTGCATACGCATATGCTACTGAATGTTCTCTTGCCAGTGCAAGAGTATCTCCTGTGCTTCTTCCTGGCTCTGCGCCATAATAATCTTCATCAATACGTCATTCAGTATCTCTTCGCTTCCCATTTGCTCCACCTGCTGCTGTGCCAGTGCAATGAGGGCGGGGAAACGCTTGTCTACCACCCGCACCACTGTTCGACGCAGCCCTGGTAAGAGTCCCTCCTGTCGGATTATCTGAAAGATGGGGGTGTCTTCTACAACCTCATGCATATCTTGAAACCTCCTGATGAGCCAGTCTAGCTCAGGACTCTGCGCTCGCTGTGCCCGTACCTTCTGACCACATAAGATGCTGCCAGTATACATATACATATAGAAGAGGTAACGAACAGGACGGGCGCGACCGAACGGAATTGCAAGCGTGGCCCCTGTTGATGCCAGTAAAGCTGGAAACATACTATGGCCCCAGGATGCCGAAATGTTTCTTGCGATATAATGGAACCACGAGGCGGCGGCGGAATATGTTCATTGTCTCACGTATAGCTAGAAAGTTAAACATATATGCAGCAACCAGTAGCACGAACAGAGATTGTGACCGAAACGCTTTATGGAGTGACTATTGCTGACCCCTATCGCTGGATGGAGGACTGGCATAGCGAAGAACTGAATAGCTGGCTGGAGGGGCAGGCGGCCTACACGCGCAACTATCTCGATGCGCTGCCTGAGCGCCCCGCCCTGCTCAAGCGCATTAGAGAGTTGAGCAATGTCGGCGCATCCTATGCAGATTTTCAACTTGCCGCCGGTCACTATTTCTATCAGAAGCGCGAGCAGGGCGAGAATATGTATAAACTCGTCATGCGCAATGGGTCGGGGGAGCCGGAACGTGTGCTGTTCGACCCCAACGCGCTCGGCGGTGAGGTGCAAACGGGAATAGACTGGTACAAACCGTCGTGGGATGGAATGTTTGTCGCGCTCTGCCTCTCGCAAGGTGGTTCCGAAGAGAGCGTTCTGCATGTGCTGGATGTTGAAAGCGGCAAGTTGCTCGATCTGGCTATTCCCCACACATATGTCTATAGCAGCTATGTTGGCACGTTCAACTGGTTGGAGGATAACCGTTCCTTCGTCTATTTGCGCTTCCCTGCCTTGCCGGAGGGCGCGCCGGAGGCCGAGAAGCTTAATGGTGGCAAGATGTACCTGCATCATCTCGGTAGCGCGCCAGAGGAAGATAGCGTGGTCTTCGCGCAAGGCATCAGTCAGGGCGTACCAGCCTGGGATAAAACCTATCAGGACTATCCGCTCATACTCATCTCTCCGACCAGTTCATGGATGCTGGGCATCATTCAGCATGGCGACCTCAACGAAAAGACGCTCTACGTAGCCCCGCGCGTCGGCCTTGAGCGGCCTGAGCAGTGCCAATGGCGTAAGATTGCCGATATTGCGGACGGTATTGAGAGCTTCGCGCTCAACGGCGATACGCTGTATCTGCGCACCCACAAGGATGCACCACGCTACAAGATCATCGCCCTCTCGCTTCAGCAGCCCGATCTTACGAAGGCTACCACGATTGTTCCCGCCAGCGAGCGTGTCATTGAAGCGATGACTGTGGTTGGCGATTCTCTGTTGATCCTTGACCTGGACGGTGGTATCGGGCGCATGCGGCGCTGCAAGCTGGACGGTAGCGACCTGGAAACGGTGCCTTTGCCGTTTGAGGGCACCATCAGCGAGTGGGCCACAGCACCGCATAGCGCGGAAGTGTTGCTGAAAATGACCGGATGGACGATTGCGCCGCGCCTCTATCGCTATGACGCGCAGACGAATACGATCACAGATACCGGCATCATCGCGCCGCTACCGATTGAGGCCGATTTCAGAGATGTTGAGGTGCATGAAGTGCAGGCTCCGGCGCACGATGGCACGCTCATTCCACTCTCGATCATCCACAAAAAAGGTTTGCAACTTGATGGCAACAATCCGACGATCCTGGTCGGCTACGGCTCATACGGCATTGTTCTCAGCGCTAACTTCAACCCCAGGACGCTGGTGTGGCTGGAACACGGTGGTGTCTACGCGGTCGCACATCTTCGCGGCGGTGGTGAATACGGCAAAGAGTGGCACCTGGGCGGCTGGAAGCTCACCAAGCAGAACACGATTGATGATTTTATCGCTTGCGCCGAATATCTCATCGCGCAGGGCTACACGCGACCTCAGCGTCTGGCCGGAATGGGCGGCAGCGCGGGCGGCATTCCCACCGGCGGCGCGCTGGTCAAACGCCCCGACCTGTGGGCGGCCATGATTATGCAGGTTCCCATCACCAACGCCATGCGTGCGGAATTTACGGCCAATGGCCCTTCAAATATCTCGGAGTTCGGTACGCTCAGCGACCCCGACGACTTCAAGGGGCTTTACACGATGGATAGCTACGTCCATGTGCAGGACGGCGTGGCGTATCCGGCGGTCATGCTCACCACCGGCCTGAACGATCCGCGCGTGGTTGTCTGGCAACCGGCCAAGATGGCGGCACGCTTGCAGGCCGCGACGAGTTCCGGCAAGCCCGTTCTGTTGCGCGTCGAAAAGAACGCCGGTCATGGCATGGGTTCGACGCAACAGCAGAGGGACGAAGAATGGGCAGACATCGTAGCATTTTTGCTATCCCAAATGGGTGTTACGCCGTAACACCCATTTTGATCGCCAGCACCAGCGAAATGCGTTCGTCTCAAAAAGCCGCGTTATGGTTCCAGATTGCGCACACCTCTTGATTTAAAGCTGCAAGGTCTGTTGTGGAATGCTGTTCTGTCGTCATTAATAGCACTCCTGTCTATTCCAATATCAAAAAAGCAACGGTCTCTATCATATCGCACTTGTCAGGCGCTCAGTAAAACGTATAATAGAGTTAATGTACAGTTTATAGTACGGAACGGTTCGCCGCGTCCGTCCCTCGCGTCCTGTAAGGAGGATGTGCGATGACAGAGAAAGTCTATCGAACTGAGCTTACCCCGGTCAGTTTTCTGCAACGAAGCGTGCTTATTTTCCCTGAAAAAGTTGCCATCGTGCATGGAGAGCGCCGTTACACCTATCGCCAGTTTGGCGAGCGTGTCAATCGGCTGGCCTCGGCTCTACGTCTGGTCGGTATGCAGAAGCACGACCGCGTAGCTTTTCTGTGCCAGAATATACCGGCCATGCTGGAGGCGCATTTCGGTGTACCTGCCGCCGGTGGCATTCTGGTGGCGATCAATACGCGCCTGAGTACGCCGGAGATCGAGTACATTCTCCAGCACTCCGGGGCGAAGTTTCTCTTTGTCGATTACGAGCTGGAGCCGTTGATTAGACCGCTCAACCTGGAAGGTATCCAGGTCGTGCGCATTGACGACAGCGCCCAACCTGATGATCCATACGAAGCCTTTCTGGCGCAGGGGTCGCCGGAGGATGTAGTAAGCTGGCTGGAGGATGAAGAGGAAACGATCTCGATCAACTATACCTCTGGCACAACCGGGCGGCCAAAGGGCGTGATGTATACCTATCGCGGCGGCTACCTCAACGCGCTGGGCGAGGTCATCGAGACAGGCATGAGCAGCAATAGCGTCTATCTGTGGACGTTGCCCATGTTCCATTGCAACGGCTGGTGCTTCCCCTGGGCCGTGACGGCGGTGGGAGCCACGCATGTGTGTCTGCGCAAGCTCGACCCCGGCACGGTCTGGGACCTCTTTGAGCAAGAAGGTGTCACGCACTATAACGGCGCGCCGACCGTGCATATCTTCCTGGTCAACCATCCCAAAGCGCATCGCATGGAGCGTGAGATTACGGTCACGGTCGCGGGTGCGCCGCCCTCGCCCACGCTGCTGGGCCGTATGAGAGAACTGAATCTGCGTCCGGTTCACGTCTATGGTTTGACGGAAACTTATGGCCCCTATACCGTCAACGAATGGCATCAGGAGTGGAACGAACTTCCATTGAGCGAACAGGCGCGTTTGCAGGCGCGCCAGGGACAGGGCTACGTGATAGCCGACCGCGCGCGTATCGTCGATGAGCAGATGAACGATGTGCCACGCGACGGTCAGACAATGGGCGAGGTGGTCATGCACGGCAATGATGTGATGAAGGGCTACTTCAACAATCCAGAGGCGACCGAGGCGGCCTTCCGGGGCGGCTGGTTCCACTCCGGCGACATCGGTGTCTGGCACCCCGATGGCTATATCGAACTGCGCGACCGCAAGAAGGATATCATTATCTCCGGCGGCGAGAATATCTCGACCATCGAGGTCGAGCAGGTCGTGGCGCAGCATCCGGCGGTGCTGGAATGCGCCGTAGTTGCCATACCCGACGAGCAGTGGGGCGAGCGACCCAAAGCCTTCGTGACGCTCAAGCCGGGCCAGAGCGCGACCGAGCAGGAGATCATCGATTTCTGCCGTGCCCGTATCGCGCACTTCAAAGCACCTGCCGCCGTCTCCTTCGGCGATCTGCCCAAAACCTCTACAGGCAAAATACAGAAATATGTGTTGCGCGAAAGAGA
>DAOTVZ010000019.1:0-41059 GCA_034436045.1 Ktedonobacteraceae bacterium
GCCTCAGACCTTCACTGTGCAAGACCGTCTGTCGCATCTCTGCCAGTTCCATCGCTACGGTTGACGTGGTGAATTACAGTCACCGCATCTTCAGCACGCCGCGCGTAGTACGCTTTCAGGAGATGGAGTACAATATTCCGCGCGAATACACGAAGGCCGTCATCACCGAGATTCAGCAGTGTATCGAGCAGCAGCAATTCAACGTTCATTTTCCGATTGAATGTCGTTTTGTGCGCGCCGACGACATCTGGCTTAGTCCGGCCTATCAACGCGAATCGGCCTACATCGCCGTCCATATGTATCGCGGTATGCCCTATCATGACTATTTTGAGCAGATAGAGGCCATTTTCCGGCGCTACCAGGGTCGCCCACACTGGGGTAAGATGCACACACGCAACGCGCAGGAACTGGCTACGCTCTACCCACGCTGGCATGACTTCCTGCGTGTGCGTGCCGAACTCGATCCGCACGGCATCTTCCTCAACGACTACCTGCGCACCCTCTTTGCCATTGAAACGTCAACTTCAGCCCCAACAACGGCACAAGGAGGCCTCGCATGAGCGAAATTACCTCATCAGAAGCCAGCGCAACACCCACGCTGCGCCGCAACGCGCTGGATTTACGCCACGCTATCGTCATCTCTGTCGCGGTGATGTCGCCCGCTGCCTCCATCTTTTTCAATACTATTCCGCAGGCCGGGGCTGTGGGAGCCGCCATACCGCTCTGCTATATCATCGGTTTCGTGCTGGCACTGCTGGTCGCTAACCAGTTCAGCGAATTTTCGCGCGTAATCCCTTCCAGCGGCTCCGCCTACACCTTCGTCACAGAAGGGCTAGGACAGCGTATGGGCTTTATGACGGCCTGGGTCGGCCTGCTGGCTATCGCCATCGGTGTGCCCTATTCGTTCGTCTTACTGGGTGCCAATCTGCAAACGTTGGTAGCACGCTGGCTCGGCCTCAACTTGCACTGGAGCTTCTGGTTCGTACTGGCACTCGGTATCGCCTTCGCCATCGCTTACCTGGGTGTGCGCGAGTCTATGAACGTCGATCTAACGTTTCTGGCCATCGAAATCGGCATCTGCCTGATACTGGCCGCCATTGTCCTCTTCCATGTCGGTCAGCAGGGCGGCTTAACGCTTGCTCCATTCAGCCCCGCCAGCATTCCACCAGGGGGCGGTGTCGCTGTTGGTATCATCCTGGCCGCGCTCAGCTTCATCGGCTTTGAGACAGCAGCCGCGTTAGGTGAAGAGACGCGCAATCCACATCGCAATATTCCACGCGCTGTCTTTGGTTCGATGATCGTCGTCGGCATCTTCTACGTGTTGATGGCCTATGTTGGCACGGTCGGCTACGGCCCCAATCATATGCTGACCGGCTATGCCAACGATAGCGCACCCTTCGATACCATCAGCCGTCACTTCGGCGGCCCCATCCTGGCCCTCCTGATCGATCTCGTCGGTATCTGCTCCTTTTTTAGCGCCGCGCTGGGTATCATCAACGGTGGTGCGCGTGTCATCTATACAGCCGCCCGCGATGGCGTGTTTCCATCTCCCTTTGGCTGGCTCCATCCCACCCATCAAACGCCGGTAGGCTCCATCGCCATCCTCTGTATCTTCGGCATCGTCGTCGGCTTGCCACTCGGTTTTCTGATGACTCCTATCGTCGCCTTCGGCTTCCTGGGTACGCTGGACGCCCTCTTCGTTCTCGTAATTTATGCGCTGGTTTCCTTTGCCTGCATCCGTTTCTTCCTGCGTAAGCGGCGCACAATCTTCCATCCTCTCAAACACGGCCTTATTCCTGCCCTCGCCATTCTACTCATTCTGAGTATTATCGCATTACTTGTTCTCTCCCCCGGCTCCGGCCCTCTCGTTGCCGTCCCTTACATCCTACTGCTCTGGCTCATCATCGGCGTCATACTGCTCTTTACTGTAGGTCGCAAAATCGCCGGAGCAAGCGAATAGAGCAATCCCACGACACCCACAAGAGTACCTTTACAATGAATGAAGAACATAAACAGCGTTATATCATTGCGGCGATGCTACCCTCGCGGTCGCCCCGCTTTACAGTCCCATCCGTGTTTATTAGGTAAGTGCGCTACGTGCTTGCCCTCTTGACAGAGGAAAGGAATAGAACTATCTTATGTACAGCTTTATAGCGTGTTGCTGAGGTAGTACTGAACATGCTGTTTATGTTGCATATAGAGGAAGATATGAAAGATATACAACATCGACTAACACAGGGCATCCTGTTCCTGCTGGCCCTGATTGGAGCGGGCATCGCTCTCTACCTCACGACGGTGCATTACGAACATGTGCCGCTCGTCTGCTCTACGAGCGGGATCGTCGATTGCGCGCGCGTAACCAGTAGTGCGTACTCCGTGATCCCCTCCACCAACGTTCCCATTACCGTACCCGGATTACTCTGGGCTATCGTCAGCGCCGTTCTCGCAGTAGCAGGTTGGCGCATGCAGAATCAAGATCGACGTATCCTGCTGGCACAACTGGTCTGGTCACTGCTTGGTCTATTAGCAGCCCTTTACCTGGTATACGTTGAACTCGTCCTGCTCCACACCATTTGTGCCTGGTGTACAGGCATGCATGTGGTGATACTGATCATGTTCCTGATCTCAATGGTGCAGTTTTTGAATACCTCTGCCGAAGAAGATGACGAAGTTGAGGAAGAGTCATCTTCGCTCAGTCCCGCCTCCAAGTCTTGAAAGGATATTTAAAAGAAACTATGGCAAAAAGCAAACAGCGGAGCGCTGCCTCGGCAGTACAGCGCCGCGAACAGGCCCGCCAGCAGCAACAGCGACAACATATAGCTACTGCCTCCCCACAGAATCGGGGGACGCAGAAACGCCGCCGCGCCACTACCAAACGCAGTCCCTGGCCCTATGTTATCGGCGCAATTGTCCTGGTTGGCGTCATCGTCATCGCCTTTGTCGTCATTTCTAACCAATCTACTCAGAACACGCCCAACACTCCAGTACCAGCCTCTCTGCTGAAACAGGTCACAAACGTCGATCCAGGGTTACTCTCACAAACCGGTACCGGTGGCATCAGCAACCCATTCCAGAAGCCATCCGGCTCACCACCATTATTAACCGGTCCCAATGGCAAGCCAGAAGTGTTTTACTACGGCGGAGAGTTTTGCCCCTACTGCGCAGCAGAACGCTGGCCCGTCGTGATTGCCTTGAGCCGCTTTGGCACTTTCCACAAACTGTATGAAACCACATCCTCCAGTACCGACGTCTATCCAGATACTGCCACCTTTACTTTCTACCAGAGCAGCTACAGCAGCCAGTATGTCGATTTTGTGGCTATCGAGGGAACCGACCGTAACGAGCAACCACTGCAAAGCCTACCAGCGCAGGAAGCCAAAATTGTGCAAACCTACGACTCGTCGGGTACTATTCCGTTCATGGATATTGGCAATAAATTCCTGCTCACCCAACCAAGCTACAGCCCTGGTGATCTCCGCACCAACCCGAAAGATTCTACTTCGACTCCACTCACTCAGCAGGAGATCATGAGCCAGATCGGCACGGGTGGTACCGTCTCGCAAGATATCCTGGGCAGCGCCAACTACCTGACGGCAGCTATCTGCACGCTGACGAATAATCAACCCGATATCGTCTGCAACGATCCCAGCATTGTGCAAATAGAAGGGACGCTCAATACTATGACCTACGCAGGCGGTTTCACACCCGGCAACGCAGCCCTGGCTATCGCAGACATCCCCACTAGCGCGCAAGCCCGCTCGCGCACGGGATTAGCATAATACCGATACAATCACCGAAATCGTCCATATTACTCGTAGGGACGCGATCAAGCATGTCCCTACGATACCATTACCATCTTCGGTTGAAAAGATGCATCATCCTTTTATGACTATAAGAAATATCACTGTTCATCGGTAGAATGATGTTGCTCAAGCTGCTGAAGTTGCTCCGCTTCTTTCGCCAGTTCTTGAGCGGCATCGGCTATCAGCGCGTCAGTGCGGGCAAACTCCGCCAGTTCGTGGCTCAATTCTGCCAGATCTTCGCCACCGGCCATCATCTCCGTGATCTCCTCGCGGCTGATCTCGGATTTAGCAAAGGTGCCATAGCTGCGACCACGATTTAGCAGCGTGAAGCGGTCGCCAACGGGATAGGCATGATGTGGATTATGAGTGATGAAGATGACACCGAGACCGCGCGCACGGGCCTGAGCGATATAGCGTAAGACTACTCCCGCCTCTTTCACACCCAGCGCTGCCGTCGGCTCGTCCAGGATCAGCACTTTCGCACCGAAGTAGACCGCGCGCGCAATTGCCACCGATTGTCGTTCACCGCCGGAGAGCGTGCCGACTGGCTGCGTAGTGTCACGCAACTGGATGCCAATACGCGCCAATTCCGCGCGCGTCACACGATCAGCATAGGCGGCATCGAAACGAAGGAACGGCCCCCAGCCCTTTGTCGGCTCTGAACCGAGGAAGAAGTTACGTGCAATGCTCATCAACGGAATCATTGCCAGGTCTTGATAGACGGTGGCAATGCCGGCATTGAGCGCGTCACGGGGAGATTTGAAGTGTACCTCTTTGCCTTCGACCAGGTAGCGCCCCTCACTGGGCTGATGCACGCCAGACAGAATTTTAATCAACGTGGATTTGCCGGCACCATTGTCGCCCAGCAGGCACATAACTTCGCCCGCATACACACTCATCGAAATGTCTTTGAGCGCAATGATCGAACCGAAATATTTTGAGACATTCTGTACTTCGAGCAGAGGGGTTGATGATGGATTCGCTGTACTCATCGTCGTCTCTCCAGCGCTGTCTTGCGCACATAGCTGTTCAGCAATACCGCCAGCAGCAGCATTACACCAATAAATGCTTTGTACCAGTCGGCGTCAATGCCCGCAAACACGATGCCCTCTTCCACAATCCCAAAGGCCAGTGCTCCGAAGAGTGTGCCAATGACTGAACCATAGCCTCCAGTCAGCAATACCCCCCCCACAACGGCGGCTACAATAGCTAAGAATTCGTTGCCTTGACCACGCAGCACATCCGCTCCGGTGAATGTCACCGCCTGAATCATCGCTAGCAAACAAGAACAGACCGCTGTAAAAACAAACAACAGAATCTTCACGCGCATCACCGGCACGCCGACGTTGCGAGCCGCGTTCGCATCACCACCAACCCCAAAAACCCAGTTGCCAAAGGGGGTACCGAGCATAATCCATGCGCCAATTACGACGACGAGCAGTGCCCAGAAGATCTCGATGGGAAATTCCCGGCCACTAAACGTGGTGGCAAAGACGACCTTTGCTGATTGATAGCCTGGCACCTGCTGCAAACCGCCCACATTGGTCAAGCCAGTAATCAGCACGGTAACACCGGTTGTTGCACCGAGGAGAATATACTGTGTTCCCAGCGTCACAATAAATGACGGCAGCCCGGTACGCATCACCAGGTACCCATTCATCACACCCACCAGTACGGAGAAAATCATTGCCACAAGAAATGCCAGCCAGAGATTCCAGCCAAACTGCGTGCTGAGAATCACAATTATCATGCTGCACGCGCCAACAATTGAACCAATCGATAGATCAAATTCCCCTCCAATCATTAAGATAGCTACCGGCACGGCCTGAATCGCCAGCTCGGCTGATACGCTGAGGTAGCTTGATGTGCCGCGAAGAGAAAGAAAGCCGCTATTGCCCGCGATCAACGCAAAAAAGAGCCAGACAGCGATAGAGCCAATCACAGCGCCAATCTCCGGGCGCACCAGCAAGCGGCGTATCCAACTGGAACGCAACATACGCTCGCTGGCGGGGGTTGGTGCCTTACCAGCACTTCCCTGGATAATACTCATACCCGTTCTCTCCTATCCTTGCCGGGTTGGAACCATAGCTGCTTAGTCTGCTTTGGCTCCAACCAGCCAGAATGTTAGCGTGTCCCCTGCGCTGTCAACTGGATAACCTGGTTTACGTTATCTTGCGTTACAAAACCGGGGCCGGTCATGATCACGTCATTGGCAACTGTGTTGAGGTTTGTCCTGTACAACGTCAGCAACACAATGGGCAGATAGCCCTGGAGATACTGTTGCTGATCAATAGCAAAGAGCATCTGACCATTCTTGATGGCCTGCAAAACATCGGACGAGAGATCAAAGGTAGCCAGCTTGATCTGCCCAACCTTGTTCAAGTCCTGGAGAGCCTGGAGAGCAGGTGTGGCACCGGTAGGCCCAAGCGTCAGAATACCATCAATACTGGGATCATGCTGGATCGCCGCCTCGATAGTCTGCTTGGTTTGCGTCGGATTGTTCAGATCGACGCCAATCTCCTTCACCGTGCCACCAGCTTGCTTCATCGCGTCGGTGAAGCCCTGACAACGCTGCTCAAGGGCAGTATTGCCAACCTCCTGGTTGACACAAAGCGCATGCTTGACGCCCGCCGCCGCCATCTTCTGACCACCACCCAGACCAGCCTGATATTCGGTTTGACCTACATGCACCAGCACACCCAGACTCTTAGCCACATCCGCACCAGAGTTGATGGAGATAACCGGAATACCGGCAGCAACCGCTGCCTTGATCGAGGGACCAAGTGCGTTGGCATCGGGGATAGAGACAACCAGACCATCGGGATGCGTTGCCACCGCCGTATCGATCAGATGAGCCATAGCCACCATGTCAAAAGTGGGGGGCGCTTCATAGGTGGCATTCACACACATATCATGGGCCGCCTGCTCAACACCCTTCTTGACAACCGACCAGAAGGGGTCCGCCGCCTGACCGTGCGTAATTACAAAAAAGTGCAACTTGGAACGGCTCGCCGGGCATGAACCGGATGCCGCTGTCTGCTGGTTCCCCGCCGACCCGCCACAGGCGGAAAGAACAAAAGTAAGCATGAGTAGTAGTGTCGCAAACGACGCGACCAGCTTGAAAGATCGCTGCATTGTGCCCTCCTCAAAATAGAATCGATCCTCAATCAGAGTTGAGGTTATGTACCCGTATCAACAACGATACACATTCTCTCGCAGTGCCACCCAACACCGCTGGTAACACATCATCACCCCTTTCCTTCTATGCATATCTCACCGTCCGCAGCATTGATATGCACAACCTGATATGGACAGGTCATAACTGTATAATCTGGTTTTCAGCCTTAGACGATGAAATCAGATTAATTGCTTTTGGTGAACTCAGCTCACTGACCGCGCTAATCAATCCACCTCGACCGACAGCGGGCCTGACGCATAATAAATACGTTCAACTTCGACCATCTCTCACCGCTCAGCTTGCCTATGAGACGCTTCCTGATGGGATGAAACTACAAGTTGTGCGGTGCTGGCGCGTTGCACCAGTGTTGGCAACAGGATATGATTCTGCCCTGGTCGCTGCTGCAACAAATCGAGAAGCACCTGCGTCGCCATCTGACCCAACTGCACTTTCGGCTGATGAATAGTGGTCAGCGCCGGTACCATATATCCTGCCAGATGTATATCGTCAAAGCCAACCACGCTCAACTGCGCCGGAACAGCGATGCCAAGTCTCCGGCAAGCCAGCAAAACGCCTACGGCCAGCATGTCATTGTAGCAAAACACCGCCGTGATACCCGCCCCGTACAGCAGTGGCAATGCCGCCTGCCCAACAGACACATCTTCATCATGCGAAGTGTGATTATCAGGCAGAACCACCATCCAGCTCTCCTGCCATGCAATCTTTGCAGCGCTTAATGCATCTTGATAGCCCTGCAAACGTTGCCGGTTGGAACGGGGACGATTATTCACGCCCAGGTAGCCAATCGCGCGATGACCGAGGCTCAGCAAATGCTCGACAGCCATCCTGGCCCCCAGATAGTCATCGACAGAAACCCAGTGAAATAGATCAGCCTCTGACTCTGCCTGACTATTGATCAGCACGGTAGGTATACGGAGATGCTCAAAACGATCTTTATAGTTGTTAGTGATACGCGAGGATTCAATAAGAATGCCATCCACACGGCGACGATGGAAGGTTTCAATAATTGCCATCTCTTGCTCAGGGTCATTGTGCGAAGTAGCCAGCAGCACGCTAAAATTGGCGGCGCGCGCGACCTCTTCCACGCCTTTCACCACGTCACCGAGAAAAGGATCGGCAATGGAAGTAACCACCAGTCCTAACGTTTTTGTTCGGCGTGTTTGCAGGCTCTGAGCTACCAGATTGGGGGTGTAGCCCATCTCACGCGCAAGCTGCTGAATCGTGCGGCGCGTCTCAACACTGATCAACGGACTCTCACGCAAGGCACGTGAAACCGTTGTATGGGAAACGCCAGCAGCACGGGCAATATCCGCAATTGAGACTTCATGTTGCCGCACTTATTCCACCTTCCGTGTGGTCTACTTGACAAGTCATCAACGCCCTGTTCTGCACACGTGTGCAATAGCATTTATCATCATTCCCAGAGGTTATGCACACGTGTGCAAACAAGTGTACCTGATAGTAGGTAACTTTGTCAAGCTTTTTTCAAAACAATTTTCCTTAGTATAATACTTAACTTACCTGCTCATTTGTAGGTTAGTCAGTAGGTACCTTATGAGATTTATTTTAGTGTTCTGAACGGGGCAACGGTTCCAGATGCACTATAGGCATCTTCTCTTGCATCGGCCGCGAAAGACGTTTTACCTGACGCTCTTTCTCTTGTAAACGCTGTTCATAGATTGCAAGACGATTTTCAAACTCATAGCTCAACTGCGCAAATTGCTTCTCAAGCAACTCTTGAGAACGCAGTGCCAACCTGACCAGCTTAACCACTCCTGTAAAGGAGAAATAGAGGATACAGAAGAAAGGAGGCCACCAGACCAATTCGATAAACACCAGAGCGACGACATGCTGCTGAATCCAGGGAACAGTACCTAGAGACATTGTTACGAGGATCTGACCGGCCAGTGCAACGCCCATGATGACACCAAAACGCACCAGCCGACGCATTCCAATAGCCTGTTGCATTCTCACCAGATCAAAAGCTGCATTCCACTTTTGTTCCATCTTGATTCAATATCCTTTCGGAGCACAAAAATAGTGACGGTGGGATGCATAAACTCATCCAATAAGGCTTACGCCTTGCTTCAGCGCTCGGATTACCGCCTGCTTCCCTAAACGACGATTACATCACTTTTCAGGAGCGGTAGCGCGCTCAAGCCAGCTTAGATAACGGAGAGCTTCTTGCCTTGAAGAACCGCACATCTCTGAGGAGGGTTGCAACAGACGACAGACGGCGGGCCGTTCGGGATGGCCAAAGAGCCGACAGCGATTATCAGGGGTCAGTTGTACACAACGCACACCCGCCGGTTTGCCGTTGGGCATCCCTGGAATTGGCGACGAGATAGAGGGTGCAATACAGCAGGCTCCACAGCCAGCACGACACTCCAAAGTCTTATCAAACCGCCTTTCTGTTATACAGGATATAATATAAAAGATAAAAGTGCACCGCACAAGATATGCATTTAAGCAAACCGGCATATTCTATTGACGTAAGTCTCCACTTTCTGCTATTATTAAGCAGCACTTCCCCCATTATCGCATATAATAGAGAGACAATACGAACAACGTTAACCGCTTTGAACATTGGAGCCGCACGGCACTATGGACGCAGCAGACAACACCTGGCGCGAATACTTACAGCACATGTGCAGTTCGCCAGCAGAACGAGAACGCCTGGCGCAGCAACTCGGCATTCATCCGCTGACCTTGCAACGCTGGATCACCGGTATATCCTCTCCGCGTCTCCAGAATGCTGAGCAACTACTGCGCATCTTACCACAAGAGGCTCATCCGTCTTTGAACGCCCTCTTTGAACACAATTCACAGGCTACTCCTGTTCTTCAACCCACTGTCCCAACAGAATATATTGAATCTCAGTTCATTCATGAAGTTCTACGCGCGCGTGAAACGATACCTGATCATTTGCGCTGCTGGACGATTACGCGTATGGTCATACAGCACGCGCTGCAAGCCTTCGATGCGGAGCAGATTGGGATGGCGATTACCGTTGTGCGCTGCATGCCACCCTGGCCGGACGGCGCTATTCATAGCTTGCGTGAGAGTATTGGCCTGGGCACACCACCCTGGGAGCGCGATCTGGAACCCCACGCCATTTTTCTTGGTATCGGCTCACTGGCTGGCTATGTCACATTGACACGCCGCACCCAGGCTATTTATGATTTACGCAACGAAACCAGCTTATTGCCTGCTTACCTGACCGAACACGAGGTCAGCGCCATTGCCAGCCCATTGCTCTATGCCAACCGTGTCGCCGGTTGCCTGCTTGGTTCCAGTATCCGACCCGGCCTGTTTTCCTCTCCTACCATCACCGCTCTCTTTGAACACTACGCCCAACTCATCGCGCTGGCCTTTGAACCACACGAGTTTTACGAGGTCGAGCAACTACACCTGCAAATGATGCCTTCCGTACAGGTACAACGTCGCGTCCTCGCCACCTTCCGCCGTCGTGTTCACGATCTCATGCTACGTCAGCGCCTCTCCAACACTGAGGCCGAGCCACTCATCTGGCGCGAAATCGAACAGGAGCTTATTCAGCGCGCTTTAGAGGAGTTCTAATACTGGCGGTAACACGAGGCCGACATATTCGACCGTTTTACACACCATGCGTTACCTGCAATACCGGATCGGCCTCGGCCAGTATCGGCGGCACCGTGCCACTGTGAATAGCCTCAGCCAGCAACTTTCCAGCCATTGGCCCGTATTCAAAACCCGATGAACCAAGACCGGTCAGCACGTAGAGATGTTCAAAGCCGGGAAGCGGGCCGATGATAGGGCGCAGCTCGCGTGTAAAGGGTATCCAGCCAACATAGATGCGCCTGACCGCGTGCGCGTGCAGGAAAGGGAAGATATCTATCGCGTGCCGACGATTTTGTTCAATGCCCACCATATCCGGTACCTTGTCAACACCGACCTGCCTGTCTCCACCAATAATAATGCCGCCTTTCATGCCATATTCGTCATGACCACAGGCAAGAAAAAATCTACCCTGGCCATATGGCATTGTGAAGATATATTATGGTAGAGATACACCACAGCAAAGCTCAATGTAGCGCAGAAAGAGGTACCATTCTATGTCGCCACACCCATACGATGCAGACAGCATCGAAGAAATCACCATCACCGAGCTACAAGCTGCCATGCAACACGGGCATCTGACCGCACAGTATCTGGTTGAACTCTATCTTGAGCGTATTCAAAAACTGAATCCACTGCTCAACGCTGTGATCGAGATCAACCCCGATGCTCTCAATATAGCGAGACAACTCGATCAGGAACGCGCTCAGACAGGGCCACGTGGCCTCTTGCATGGCATTCCTGTTCTGCTGAAGGAAAATATTGCCACAGCAGATAACATGCAGACAACAGCAGGCTCGCTGGCTTTGCTGGGTTCGCGTCCGCCACGCGATGCCTACATTGTCAGCCGGTTGCGTGCGGCAGGGGCAATTATCCTGGGGAAAGCGAATCTCAGCGAATGGGCCAATTTTCGCTCTACAAGCTCCTCCAGTGGCTGGAGCGCGCGGGGTGGGCAGTGCCATAATCCCTACGTACTGGATCGCACACCTTGCGGCTCCAGTTCAGGCTCGGCAGTAGCAGTAGCCGCCAATCTAAGTGTTGTTGCCGTCGGCACAGAGACGGATGGCTCAATCCTCTGTCCTGCTCATGCTAACGGCGTCGTAGGTATCAAGCCGACAGTGGGCCTTACCAGTCGCTCCGGCGTCATTCCTATCGCACACAGTCAGGATACCATCGGCCCATTTGGGCGCACTGTCGCCGACGCGGCTCTCCTCCTCGGTGCCATGACCGGCGTCGATGCTCGTGACCCCGCTACACTCGCCAGCAAAGGACAATTCTATACAGACTACTCACGCTTCCTCGATGCCCAGGGCTTACGAGGGGCACGTATCGGCATTCCACGCCAGACCTATTTCGGCTATAGTCGTCACATGGATACCTGCGCCAACGCCGCCATCGAACTTCTGCGTGCGCAAGGAGCCACCATCATCGACCCGGCAGACATTCCCACTGCGCAGCAAGCCAGCAAGTCCGAGGATGAGATGACCGTCCTGCTCCATGAATTTAAAGCGGACCTCAACGCCTACCTGGCTGCATTAGAGCAGACAGAGATGCGCACGCTGGCCGATCTCATCGCCTTCAATGAGGCACATGCCGGGCAAGAGATGCCCTATTTCGGTCAGGAACTCTTCTTGCAGGCCGAAGAAACCACCTCGCTCAATGACCCCGCGTACCTGACTGCGCGTAAGGAGTGCCTGCGCCTTGCACGCACTGAAGGCATCGATGCTGTTATGGATCAGTATCAGCTCGACGCGCTGGTGATGCCGACCGGCTCTCCGGCATGGTGCATTGATCTCATCAACGGCGATACAGGCACAGGCGGCTGCTCCCAACTGGCCGCGCTGGCTGGCTATCCGGCGATCAGCGTGCCAATGGGCTACATCCACGAGGTACCACTGGGCCTCACCTTCGTTGGACGCGCCTTCAGCGAACCCACGCTCATCCGCCTGGCCTACGCCTTCGAGCAGGCATCCCACGCCCGCCGCAAACCACGTTACCTGCCCACCGTTCCGTAGAGGCGGGCTTGATCACACCCGTGAACTATCCTTGTCTATCATTGGGTTATTCTACGATATCCACACGATTCATAAGCAAAGCGTGATCAAGCATGCTCCTACTCCACCTCACGCACTTCTCGCACCAGAAGAGGAATCAACGAGTTGATAGTGTTGAACACCCCAAAGACAATAAAGACCAGTGCTGCGCCGAGACGGTCGGTCATCACGCCACCTATTGCCTCACCTACGGGAATCATTGCAAACGAGCCGAGCGTGTCCAGGCTGATGACACGCCCTAACTTATCGCTGGGAATCGTCTCATGCAGAATAGTGAACCAGACCGTATTGAAAAAAGCCAGCCCAAAACCCACCAGTACGCTTGCCAGCGGGGCAATGATTGGCGCATCAGCGCGTGGGAATGGCAGACCAAAGATAAGAATGCCAACACAACTCAACGTGAGCGCAAGATACGCCATCAGACCACGCTTCTTCACGCGCGTAGCCTGTCCCACGACCAACAGTGCTAGAATCGAGCCAACCGCACCGGTTGCGCTAATGAGACCTAATAACCATGCTCCTTGCCCATACACATCATGCACCAGCTTGGGCGTAGCGACCGATAAAGTGGCTGTGAAACCAATATTACCAAGTGCGGCACTCAGAATCGTGACCCATAGCCAGCGTGAAGCCCGCACATAGACCAGTCCCTCTTTGGCCTCAGCGATAACGCCTTTTAACCCCCGCGACGTTCCCACCTGCTCAAGCGATCCAGGCTCTACTATCTCAGTACCAATAGGTATTTCGGGTGTAATTATCGCCGACGCTGCTCCAGCCACATGCCGTTCTGGAATCTGTACAGCGAGAAGGAATGCGACCGAGATAAAAAAGCTCACGGCATTCGCTAGAAACGCACCCATCGGACTGATCAGCGCGATCAGACCCGCACCCAACAATGGCCCCAACAGTTGTGAGAGGGTACCTCCGAAGGAATTCAGTGCGTTCGCCGAACTCAGATCATTGCGCTCTACCAGGTCGGGTGTAATCGCCATAATCGCCGGAGTGAAAAAGCCATCGACGACGCCAAAGATAAATGACTGTAGGAGCAACATCCAGAATTGCAAGTGCCCTGTAAATCCTAATACACCGATGAGCAGCACAACGATACCTCGTCCACCATCTGACCATGAAATAATCAAGCGCCTCGGTAAACGGTCTGCCGCCACACCGCCAAACAGTGTAAAGGCCAGCTTCGGTACCATACCAGCAATCAGCACCAAGCCCATCGTCGTGCCCGAATGCGTCATCAGCAGGATCTGCCAGGCCAGCGCCACATAAAAAATACCATCTCCCAGATTAGAAATGGTCTGCCCCAGCCAGACCAGCGCAAAAGGACGTGAACGCAGCGCACGGGCAAACTGCATCCGTTTTCCAATAGATGCGATCATACTACTCCTTGGTTGTTCATCAATCATCCTTCATCATGCATCGCTCAGTATATGCAAAAAAAGCTTCCAGTAAAAGCTTTTTCTCACACAAGACGCGAAAATGATGTTCTCTTAGCTTGACTATATCATGCTGATAGCTTGCCAGGAAAGTCTCAAATTATGCTAATAGCTTATCTCTATTCTAAACTATGCTAATGGCATAGATCAGAATAGAGGAGAGAGACACGGTAAGTATACTCACATCTGCCGTCAAAGCGCGCTAACTACGAATCCAGATAGGCTGAATATCTTCAACAGGGCGGTCAAAGAGGCCGAGCTGGTCGTCAAGGCGAAATAGTTGCTCAAAGTCTGCGCCAGTGTACGCCTTGCGTAGCCGTGAGGCATACGAGGTCACAAGCACACGCAGATAGTGTTCCACATCATAATCACGGCGGTTGGAGACATCATCTGCGTGCAATGACTTTTTTCCTTTCGCCGATTGCTTCCCATCATCGCTAACGGCTAGCTCGTCCTCACTGTCAAAAGTAACCTCTTCGCGCTCATCCGGTATCCAGACGAGATTACCGTTCATCGCGCGATAGAAGCGCACACGCTCCCCCGGTGCCCATTTCGTGCGACCGGCTGCCAGCAGTGCCTCATACGCCTGCTCGGTGTGCGTTGCACGGCGCGCGAGATATTCCTGTGGCGACTTGGAGAGACGAACGCGCGCCGCCACCTCAGAGGCCGTGAAGAGTCGCTCGCGCAACGCCTGCACCGTCTGTAAATAGACATTACGCACTCCCAACACATTGCCCGTCATTGTGTAGTACAAAGCCTGACGCAAGAAACGCTCACCAAACGGCTCCGCTCTACTGGAACGCAACGCTACACCATGCATAATCAATCGATCATTATACGTAAGCAGTGCATAGTTCTTGACTTCGTGGCTCAGCATCGCACGATAGCGTCCCTCATACTCCAGGCGAATCCCCGCCGGAAGCCGTTCACCAATCTCTGCCACTAGCTGGCGTTCCTGTTCCTCTGTCCAGTCCGGCGGCACAGCAAAATAGACACCATCGGTATCAGCCTCAATTAGCGCCATGCCTCTATCACGTAACGCCTCCAACACGCCGGTCAGCACCTCGCGCCCACGCCTCGTCACCTCATCTGCCGCCCGGCCATCGGCAAAGAGCGCCATTGAACCAGCGCCCATATAGCCATAGGCGGCATTGATGAGAATTTTCATTGCCGCCTGCGTGGCATCGTGCATATTCGCCTCCAACGAACCAGGAACCGCACTTTTCGCACGCGCTTTATGTAGTAGCCGCAGATCGGTCAGGCGGTCGAGGATACCCAGTAATGCGCCCAGGCGATCACACGCCGGGCCAATACGAAATGAGCGCATCAGCGATGGATAAAGAGAAGCTACATCGGCCTTTACCACGTGTTGGGCTACGCCTTCGGCAAACAGGTGTACCGCGCCACCTTCATGCTGGTTTTGGAGAGAACTTTGGCCTGCTGACTGTTGTGGTATCGCCATTCCGGCCCGCAAATAGGCGCGTATAAGCATGGGTTCAAGAATGCCCATCGCAGGCCCTGCCGAGGCCAGACGCTCGTAGCGGCGGGGGGCCATGCCAGATAGCGCGAAGACCGCACCCATCAGCCGCCGCGATAACCCATCCACCTCTTGCACATCATCAAGCGCGTAACGCCGTACTAAATCTCTATCACGGGTATACGTCTCGAAGATTTCTGTCCCCTCAAGATAGACACGCTCTTCCGTCGCAATGCCAAAGTAGCGGGCGACATCCTTTAAACGGTAGCTGGAAAGTTCGCGTACCACGAAGTCGTAGCGCCGCACCGCATCCAACGTATCAATAAATTCCCGACCGGCCACACTATAGCGCGTGCGTTTACGCGCCTCCGGCCCAATCGCTAGCGTCTCTTCGCGCCGTTCTAACAGTCCCGGCCCTCCTGCTCGTCCCATCTGCAAAGGCACGCTCAACTGTTTAGCACGATATTCCAGAAATTGCAGATCAAATTGAAAAAGGTTGTGATTCTCGACAATATCGGGGTCGCGCTCACGGATAATCCGGCACAACTCGGCAATCATCCTCGCCTCATCAGCGGGAGTAGGTGCCTCCAGGGTTGTTGCGAAGCCACGATTATCTTTAATGGCTATAAGAAATATACGCCCACGATGGGGATCGAGCGCCGTTGTTTCGAGGTCGAATTGCAAGCGGTGCAGATCATCATAGGTGAGACCGCGAAAATACACCCGCCCACTTTGCATCAGATACTGCTCAACCGGTCCGACCTGATAATAGCTCTCCGAAAGTTCGGCCAATCTCTTCACGGGCCGTTCCAGACGTCGTGAAGCACCATCCAGCAATGCGCGTTCCAACACACGTCCATCGCGCGCGCTGAGCAGATAACGATAGGCGGGAGTATCAGAGCCATCCAATTCACGGTACGTTACCGTTGCACTGACGCTCGCAGGCACGCCCTCCGGTTGCAACGCATCTTTGAGATAGGCCAGATCCGCCAGCGAAGTCGCCAGGAGCCAGGGACGAAAGCGCGCACGCTCACATATAACCTGCTCCTGCTCCCTGCGCCAGATAAGCGCCAATCCCTCACGATTAGCCCAGACAGAGACGATCCCTGGCGTCATATCCCAACCAAAAAGCCACTCATCTTCTCTGGAAATTGCGGCCTGCTGCTCAGGCTGGGATACCTCTGGGGACAATTTTCTTACTCCTCATCATCTATTACACAGGTTTGCTTACTCGCTATTATAACACACGACTCGAACAAATTATCCAGGAGCAGGGTGTGGGAGCTATATTCCTCCGGGTGGTACTGGTGGTCGAGAGAGGGCCTGTGACAACCAAAAAGACATCATCCCTCGCTGGTCACTTTGTGCCTGCTCATCATTTCCAGGCCATACGGTTGATCTACCATTGAGGGACGACGTCAAAAGCGGATGATGGGACTCGCACCCATCCACCGTTGCCTGCCGACAACTAGAGGAGTCATAAATACTATCCGCTAACTATTCGATTGTGTCGGGCGTGACGTTTATCATGCCACACCAGTACTATACCTGATTTCCAGGGCAAAAGTCAATTGCTTAGGAAAGGATGGCGCGCCAAAAAATCCGGCATGACATGGCTGGCCTCCTCATGAAATTCGATGAAGTAGCGATTCACCCTGTCCATACACTTCGCAGTAGAGCCGTGTGCCATCCTGTGCGGTAGCATAAGGCATATTAACACCCTTCCTCTCGTTCAACTATGTCGCCATTGCCAGCAGCATAACAGCCAGTCATGGCCTTCCGCCACTAATGCCCCCGCATAATCAGAGGGTGTGGGTAGCGTGTACATTGACCAGCGTGACACTTCGCGCTCATCTTCACGACTGGCTAACAACACTGCTGGCTCATTCGGCAAGAGAGAGACATCAAAAAGATCGAGTGGCAGCGACAGGCCCAGGCCACGCGCCTTAATATATGCCTCTTTGCGCGTCCAGGCGTTATAAAAAGCTCGATGTTTTAGCGCGGGAGATAACGCACGCAACGTCTCTTGTTCGCTGGCCGAGAACACGTGGGCCGCCAATTCATCATAGGCAACACTATCGCGCATATACTCTATATCAATGCCAACCTCACGCTGCCATGCAAACGCATAAAGCGCAAAATCACCGGAATGCGAGAGATTGAAACGCAATGCTGAAACATTTTGTGCTATAAAAGGCTTGCCATAAGCATTTTTATCCAGTTCGATACGCAAAGGCATGACACCGGTGTAATGGCTCAGCAACAGACGCAGTACAGCACGCGCAATCGTCCAGTGCAAACGGTCGTGTTCAAAATAAAAACGTCGCGCCTGCGCCAACTCCTCTTCGGTCAACACTTGCTGATAGTGGCTCAGCATCGTCGGTACATTTAACGGTGTCAGCCAGACATGCACTTCCTTTTCCATCAGCTCAGGTAATATTATCGGAATGTGCCACTGCTCACATACCGCCTTTTCCATCACAATAATGCTCCAAGCTGTTGCGTCAGCGTTTGCAGCAAAAGACCTTGCTGGCTATGCAGAAAGAAGTGGTCGCCAGGAAACATGCTTAGCCTTAGAGGCAGGCGCGTATGTACCTGCCACGCCTGGAGTTCTTGCACATTGATCTGCGTATCCTGCTCACCGCCAAAAACCGCAATTGGACACTCTAGCGGTAATTCCGCTTGATAGTGATAGGTTTCGCATAGCTCGAAATCCGCGCGTAGCACCGGCAATACGACCTGCATCAGTTCAGCATGTTGCAAAACCGCTTGCGGCGTACCCCCCAGGCGGCACAACAGATCAATCAGTTCAGCATCGGGAAGATTGTAGGCGGGCGCACGGCGGGCAGGCAGGTGGGGGGCACGAAAGGCCGCGACACAGAGCAACGCAGGCATGGGAAACCCATTTCGACGCAAGGAACGTGCCAGTTCAAAGCCGATCAGCGCCCCCATGCTATGACCGAAGATCACAAAAGGAACATCCAGCGCTGGCAGCAAGGCTTCGGTCAGAGCCTCGATCAGTGGAGTCAGACGGGTATAGGCCGGTTCGCGCAGGCGGTGTTCACGTCCGGGCAGGAAGAGCGGGCAGACCTCGACCTCCCAGGGGAGTTGCCTGCCCCAGTGGCGAAAGATGGATGCGCCACCTCCGGCATAGGGCAGACAAAAGAGCCTGACACGCGGTCGCTCTTTACTATGGACAAACCAGCGCTGATTGCTCTGCATAGCCTCCTCTAAAAGTAGTAGGTAGCGCAACCCACCTGAATACCACTGCCGACAGCAATAATCAGGCCAATATCGCCAGGCCGGGCCAATCCATGCTGTTGCGCATATTGCAGCGCATATGGGATCGATGACGTAAACAGGTCATGCTTCGCCTGCACATCAACCATCTTATCGCGCTCCACTTCTAGCATTGTGCCAAGCTTTGTGATGAAGTCCGACGAGATTTGCGGCGGCAGCACAAGCTTGACCTGCGACATATCTAGTTGCTCGATACTGAGTAATTCACACACGGCGGACTGGATACAGCGCAGATAGTAGCTCTCAAGCTGCTCATCTTGCTCAAAGTGCAACACCATCTTGCCGTTCTCGACTACCGTGTAGGCATCGAAAGCATCAAGATATGCAGTACCATCCTTAAAGATGAAGTTGCCAAAACCTGTCTTGCCATCCGGGCTGGCATCCAGAATGACTGCCGAGCCGGTCTCTTCAAGGCCACGCAAAACTTGCGGGCGCGTCTCGCGGTTGTTCTCAACCTCAGAGACAACAACCATCGCCCTGCTGGCCTTGCCACTCTGTATCATGGCGATAGAGGTATAGCAGGCATCCAGGAAGCCGACCGCACCATTGAAGATATCAAACGAGAAAGTCTTGGGGTCATCCGGCGACTCAATGGTATCGTTGATGCCGAGCGTTCCAGCCACCATTGAGGCAATCGCCGGCTCGCAGATAAAGTCATCTCGGTAGACGCCCGCGTAGATCAGCAGATCAATGTCTTTGCGCTGATACTGTGAGCTTCCCAGGCACTGTTCAGCCGCCACACGCACCATTTCAAGTGTCTCGCGCCGCACCTGAGCATCTAGCGGCATCGTACCAACACTTTCGACGCGAATGCGCCGGTTGGGCGGCAGCAGGAAAAGCGGTTTCTCCTCAGTCGCCACCTTCTCCGGTCGCCAGGTGCCGGTAGAGGCGCGGCGCAAGCGATCCGGCAGATCATCAAAGGTGTAGATGGCAGTGCCGATGTTGACGCCGGAACCCGTGACGCCAAAGACGACGTTGCTGTGGGACTTGATGCGATTCGCAAGAATGCTATCCATCAGCGCGACGGTATGCGTGGTCGTCGCAGTATTGCCGCGCTCGGCGATGTTGTTAATCAGATTGCCCTCGTGACAGACCTCTCTGCCGAAGTAGCTGTTGATCTCGCGGCCTGCATCATAGATCGTCATCTTTGAGGTCTGGTGCATCACGATATGCTGGAACGCATCATGTGGCCAGCCTGAACGAGCGATCACCCGCGCCGCGTGCGCAACTGCCTGCTGAATATTGACAGCAGAGACTTTTACCGAGTCAGTATACATGATTGCGCCGCCGTGCGCCTTGTCCGTCGCTTTGGCGATACATAGATCATAGTAGCGGCCAAGTGTAAACATCTCGAACTCGTGGAAACCTATCGACGTATCCGCCGTCGCCTCTAAAATCACCGCCGCACCCGCGTCACCGACGGTCAGACAGGCCATGCGCGAGTCCAGGTAGCCCTCGATCTCCTTCTGCGCCGTCTTTGTCAGATGCGTAATATATTCGCCGCTGACGACCAGGCCGCGTCGAATCAGACCGGCCTTGAGGAAGGCATCAACGATATACATGCCCGTGAACATACCGGTGCAGGCATTGGAGATGTCGAAGACAAGCGCATTGCTAAAACCAAAGTGTTGTTGCAGCATCGCCGCCGTCGATGGCTCAAAGGTGACATGCGCGTCGGGGCCATTGTAGCGCGAGATGCTGCTACAAATCACCAGGTCAATATCCTGTGGATTATACTTTGAGTTACTCAGGCAATGCTCGACCGCCTTTTTCGCCAGATCAACGGCGAACTCGGTTTCACCTGCCATGCGTCGATGCTTGATGCCGGTCAATTGCTCAAGCGGGAAACGAATAGGGGTCTCGCACTGCGCCAGCACATCCTTCGTCGAAACGATCTTCGGTGGCAGGTAAACGCCCATACTCTCGATCAGCATATGTTGCGGTGCCTGCCCCTTACTCTGCTCCGGTTGCTCCTTCTCCATAGAGACGGGATTTGTCACGTCCTGACTTATCACTTCCGTTCGCTTTGCCTCACCCTGACTCATCACATCCTGCTGTACCGGAGCCGGTGTCGCTGGAGCAGGTGACACAGCGGCCTTCGATTGAATGAGTGCGGCCAGTTCAGCAATCGTCTGATGCTCAAACAGTTGCTCAGGGGCCAGGTGGATACCGGCCTCGCCCATTTTCGTGATGACCTGCAAGCTCTGAATCGACGCACCGCCCAGATCGAAGAAGTTGTCGTGGATGCCCACTTTATCGATGCCCAGTACTTCGGCCCAGATGTTCGCCAGCAGTTCCTCCGTCGGCGTGCGTGGAGCCTCATACTCCGCCTCCAGATCGGGACGCACGCCTTCCGGTCGGGGCAGCGCAGCGCGATCAACCTTGCCGTTTGGTGTGACGGGCAACGCATCTATGAAGACAAACGCGGCAGGAATCATCTCTTGCGGCAGATGCTCTTTCAGATAGGTGCGTATCTCCTCAATCGCTACACGCTGATAGGCATACGCCTGTTTCAGCACAAGATAGGCCACGAGCCGCTTATTGCCGGGCGTATCCTCGCGTGCGACCACCACCACCTCTTTCACCGGCGGATACTGAGCCAGCGTCGCCTCAACCTCACCCAGCTCAATGCGCACACCGCGTATTTTTACCTGGTGGTCAATACGGCCCAGGTACTCAATCGCGCCGTCTGGTCGGTAGCGGGCCAGGTCGCCGGTCTTGTAGAGCCGCGCACCAGGCTGCGTGCTGAAAGGGTCAGGAATGAACTTTTCCCTGGTGAGTTCTGGTCGATTGAAGTAGCCGCGCGCCAGACCAACACCACCGATATGTAGCTCACCTGCCACACCTACTGGCACGGGCTGTAGCGCCGGATTGAGAATGTAGAGCTGGATATTAGAGATTGGGTAGCCAAGTGGCACCACAGGCGTGTCGCTATTACGCTGGCACGTCCAGTGCGACACGTCGATAGCCGCCTCGGTCGGGCCATAGAGATTATAGAGGTTGACTTCTGGATCGGGGAAGGCAGCAAAGAAACGCTGTTGCAGTTCAAAACTTAGCGCTTCGCCGCTACAGATTACGCGCCTCAAGCTGGTGCAGCGCGCCACATCAGGTTGTGACAGGAACATGGCAAGCATGGAAGGCACGAAATGCACGGTCGTGACTTTCTGCTCTTCGATCAGCGAGATCATGTAGGCCGGGTCTTGATGACCACGCGGGCGCGCAATCACCATCGACGCGCCGGTGAGCAGGGGCCAGAAGAACTCCCATCCGGCCACATCAAAGCCAAACGGCGTTTTCTGCATGACACGATCAGCAGGAGTCAATTGATATGCCTCTTGCATCCAATGCAGACGATTGACCAGGGCGCGGTGAATGTTCATAACACCCTTTGGCTTGCCGGTTGAGCCAGAAGTGTAGATCATATAGATCAGATTCTCCGGCTTCACAGAACTGGTTGGATTCTGCACCGACTGCTGCGCGAAAAGTTCCTGCTGATCTAAGCAAAGAACGTGCATGCCTTGCTGCGATATCTGTTCGCGCAAATGGCTCTGTGTCAGGATGATCGAGAGGTTAGCATCCTGCATCATATAGGCAATGCGCTCGGCTGGATAGGTCGGATCGAGTGGCACATAGGCCCCCCCGGCCTTGAGAATAGCCAGTAACGCAATGACCATCTCAAAGGAGCGCTCCATGTAGACGCCAACCAGCGTATCCGGCCCCACCTTGAGCGATTGTAAGATATGCGCAACCTGGTTGGCACGTCGATTAAGTTCGGCATAGCTGATCGCTTGCCCCTCAAAGATCAGCGCAACAGCATCCGGTGTACGTTCAACCTGCGCTTCGATAAGCTGATGAATGGTGCTATGAGCCGGGAAATCGCGCCGCGTATTATTCCAATCGATCAGCAACATGCGCCGCTCCGCCTTAGTCAACATGGGCAACTCCTGCACATGCTGTGTCGGCTGCGCGACAATGCTCTCCAGCAGCGTTAAGAAATGCTGCTCCATGCGCGCCATCGTTTGCGGCTCGAACAGATCCACGTTGTAGCGGAAATCGGCGGAGAGCGAGTCTTCCAGTTCAAAAATGGTCAGCGTGAGGTCGAAGGGCGCGCCTTGCTGACCGACAGCAAATGGCTCGAACTGTGGCAGAGCTTGCAACAGACCATTCAGGCCTTGACCATTGCCCTGCGCGAATTGCGCAATAGCAGAGGCCAGATCACCCTGCACGCGCGGCTTATCCCAGATGAACAGCGTCTGAATCAGTGGCGAATAGCTCGGATCGCGTTTGGGCTGAAGCTTCTCGACCAGCAGTGGAAAGGGATAATCCTGATGCTCCAGCGCCTCGATAACCGTCTGCCGCATCTGCGCCAACAGTTCTCTAAAGGTGGGATTACCAGCAAAGTTAGCGCGCAAGACGACAGGATTAGCCAAATAGCCGATGATTTTCTGGTGCTGAGCCAGGTTACGGCCCAACGTGGGTGTACCAAGCAGCACATCATCCTGGTCGGTATAGCGATAGAGCAGCGTCGTGAAGGCAGTCAGCACGAGCGTGAACAGCGTGACCTGTTCATTTTGCGCCAGTTGCTTCAAACGGCGGGCTATCTCGTCACTGATCTTAAAACTGTGCGACGCCCCTTTATATGTCTGTACCACAGGACGCGGCTTATCTGTTGGCAGGTGCAATACGGGTAATTCGCCCGCCAACTTCTGCTGCCAGTAGCGCCAGTGTCGCTCACCCTCCGCACTGGCCAGCATCGTCTCTTGCCAGCGCAGATAGTCGGTGAAATGAGCATTCACGGGTAGTAGGGGAGCCTGCACCCCACTGATGTAGGCCGCATATAGCAAGCCAAGCTCGCCAATCAGCACATCTAGCGACCAGAGATCGGCCACGATATGGTGAATGGTCAGGGCCAGCACCGCTTCACGCTCAGAACGACGGTAGATGGTCAGGCGCAGCAACGGCCCCGTTTCCAGTTGAAAGGGGCGATTGCCCTCCAGATTCACCTGTGCGCGCAACTCGTCCTCACTCCAGTGAGAGGCATCAATGACCGTAATCGGCACACGCATCTGCCGATTATAGTGCTGCACCGGTTCTTTGCCTTCCATGCTATACGTCGCTGTCAAGATCGGATAGCGTTGTAACAGAGTATCGACAGCGCGCTGCAACGCCTCAATATCAATCGTGGGAGCGTGATTGATCACGTCCGCATACAAACGAGCAGCGTATAACAGATTATAAGCCGCGCTAGCGGGGGCCAGCCGATACAGAAACCACAGAGCGCGCTGCCCCTTTGAGAGGGCATATGCCTCCTGTACCTGCTGCTTCTGTGAACTCTGCGCAGAGTCAATCTTTTTACGCAGCAATTGAGCCAGTAGCGCCCGTTTCTCTTCAGGAGAAAGTTCACTTAACTTTTTTGATACATCACTCACTGTAAAGATTCCTCTTCCTGTACAAGCTCTTTGAGCAGGGAGTCTACCTCACTTTCCGAAAGCTGCTCAATCTGATTCAGCAGTTGGGTCACATCCTGCTGACGCTGCCCCTGAGTAGCCTGTACATGACCGTTGGTTTGTTCTTTGTGACCATTCGTCGGCTCAACTGGCCCCTCAGACTCTCCTTTCGTGGGAGCCGCATCCCCATGCTCTTCCGTCATCATAGAACCGAGCAGATGCTGCACCTCATCATCGGAAAGTTGATCCAGTTGTGCCAACAACTGTTCTGCCTCACGCTGGGTCAATGCACTGCTCGTATCAGTTCGCGTTGCTTCTGACGCCTGAGCAGGTATCATTGGCAAACCGACTTCCGCCAGCAAAGGCAATAATTGTCCGGCAAACTGACTGATACTTGGCCCTTGTAACAATAGGATAATCGGTATGTGAATGCCCAGTTCTAACTCAACATTGTTCTTTAATTCTATCGCCATCAGCGAGTCCAGGCCAAGTGTGGTCAACGGCTGCTGAAGATCGATGCGGGACGGAGAGAGCCGCAGCACCGTCGCTACTTTTTCACACAGGTACGTCTCCAGCACCTGCTGCCGTGCCGATGCTTCAACTGCCGCAAGCTGGTGTTGAATAGAGCTTTGGGCCGGGGTAGTTACTGACCAGTCACTATCAGCGACTATCGCATCGATCAGGTGGGCAAACAGGGGAAGATTGGCAAGCTGCGAGTAAAATTGCCGCAAGAGACGCCAGTCAAGTTTCAATACGCCAACCTGCGCTACCGACTGCGGAATGAGCAACTCCAGCGCAGCCAGCACCTGCGCAGGCGTAATACGCTGAATGCCATGTGTCTCCCAATATTCATGCACGCGCAGACCTTCCGAGGTCGCACCAAAGCCTGCCTCCGACACCGCACCCCAATCAACGCTGAGAGCCGGTTGTCCTTGCGAGCGTAAATAGTGGGCAAAGGCATCCAGGAAGGCACCGGCCGCCGCGTAATTACCCTGCGCAGCCGAGCCAAAGAGCGAGGCCCCGGACGAGAAGAGGACGATGAAATCTGGCTTATCCTGCTTCAGCAGCGTATATAGCAACCATGTACCGACGACTTTAGGGCCAAAGACCGCTTTCACGGCGGCTTGATCCAGATTGAGCAAGGGGCGCACCAGCGATTGCCCCTGTTGATCCTGCCAGACCGAGGCTGCGTGGAAAATGCCACGCACGCGCGGATACTGTTCCTGCTGTAACTCCTGTACAAAGGCGGTCAATTGTGCCTGATTAGCAACATCAACCGCCGCGTAACGCACCTGCGCGCCCATCGCCTCCAGCTCGCGCAGATAGACAATCTGTTGAGCCATGCGCGAACCGGTCGGCACGCTTCCCCACTCGCTACGAGCAGGTAAGCGCGTTCGGCCAAGTAAAATCAGGTGACGCGCACCTTTCTGTACCAGCCAGCGCGCTACAGCGAAGCCCAGGCCCCACAGGCCACCTGTAATCAGATAGCTGCCATCCGCGTGGATTGGTAGAGGACGAGGTGACCACCTTTCACTGCGTACCATACGCGCCACATAGCTCTGCCCTCGACGAAACGCGATCTGATCTTCACTGTGTTGCCGCAAAAACACCTCAAGCAGTTGTGTCGCCATTGTCTCATTGGTCGCCTGCGGATCAATGTCAATTAATCCTCCCCACAGTTCAGGGTGTTCGATAGCACAGGTTTTGCCCAGGCCCCATAGAGGTGCCTGTGCGATAGCTAACGGCGCATCATCGACAGGTTGCGCCCCGGCGGTTACACACCAGAAACGTGCATGTTGCGCCCCTGTTGTCTTGACCATCGCCTGTAACAAATTGAGCGCGCTACCCACTCCTAATCCTTGCTGATTTTCCAGTGCTGCACTATCCAACTCCGCTGTAGTCGCTATATCCAGGCTCCACAGGTGAACAACCGTGCGCAGCGGCCTGGCATCAAAGGCCAGCAGATCAGAGAGCAAGCGCTGCATATGTTCTGGATGGTCGGGATTGAGCCGATACTGCTCGCCCGCGCGCACCACCTGATAGCTATAGCCGGGCGCTACCTCGATAACATGTCCGCCGCGCACGCGCAACTGATCAGCAACATGCTGACCAATTCCTTTGCTATCTATCAGCACCAGCCACCTGCCGTCAACAGAACCGCTAAGGGGCGCATGCTCTATCGCTGCTGGCTCCCAGCGCAATTCATAGAACAAACTCTCGTCCAGTTGTACCGGAACAGGCTGGGATGGCGACTGAGCCGACAGTGCTGAACGTTGCAGCCGCAAACCCTTCGCTTCCGCCAGCAGTTGACCGTTGGAATCCAGCAAATGTACATCGCCCTCAAAGACACTCGCCTGAGCGCCAGTCCCGCTTGTTAAGGTTACATGACTCCAGACAGACTGGTCTGGCCGACGATAAAGCCGGAAACTCCGCAAGCCTGTCGGCAGATACAGCGCCTCTTCCTGACCAACACCCATCGCAGTCGGCAGAGATGCAATCATGACTTGAAAGCAGGCATCGAGCAAGGCCGGATGAATCTGATAATGCGCAGCATCTTGCACAAGATTTGCAGGCAGACGTATATAGCCCAACGCCTCGCCAACGCGCCGCCAGAGTTGTTCTATGCCACGAAAACTGGTCGAGAGCTGAATACCAAACGTCTCCAAACGCTGATAAAACACATCCAGCGCCACCGCCTCCTGACAACGCTGCCGAATCGCCTGCAATATATTCGCCGGTTGGGACTCCACCTGCGTCTGGGGCTGTGACGAAGAAATAACAGGTGCAGATGATGATTGCCCTGTTGAATCATTTGCGACTTTTGTTGCTTCTGCCACCTCCGCTGTCTCTCTCGTCTTGTACAGCTCTTTCAGTGTATTGAGGTAGGGCAAGCTCCGTAACACCAGTTCAGGCTCCAGCCCGAAATCCATCTGGCAAGCCACTTCCGTCACGCCAATGGCTTTCAAACGGGCGATAACCTCAAGACAACTCTCAGGTGTCCCCAACAACACTCGCTGTGTGGAGACGAGACGATTGAAAACAAAATCGAGGTAATCTTTTAAGTCCTGCGCCGAGAGTGACTTCATGTCGATCTTCTGCCCGCGACTATAGGCGATAGCATCCACCAGATACGCCGCCGACTTGAGATAATCACAAAAGATATCGCGCGCACGCGCCAGCACCTCGTCCTCGCGCTCCCACACAAAGGTATGGATCATGACCGAAACCTGGCCCGCCTGCGGATCATGGCCATGCTTCTCACGCGCCTCACGATATAATTGCAGACGTTCGGATAGCTCCTCAATACCGTGGTTATACAGGTGCGTGAGCAAATTTGCACCAAGCTCGCCTGCCTTCATAAAGGTTTTGGGGTTGCCCGCCGCCGTAATCCAGATGGGTAGCTCTGGCTGTATAGGGATAGGATAAGTGCGGATAGAAACTTCTTTGCCATCGCCACCCACAGCCTGGATTGACTCACCGCGCCACAGCTTGCGCACCGTTTCGATGGCCTGATACATTTCTTCCTGGCGATTGGCGTAATGTTCGGGGAATAACACAAAGTCCCCAGGGTGCCAGCCGGAAGCAAAACCTACACCCACTCTGCCGTTGGACAGGTTATCGACCATCGCCCACTCTTCTGCGACTCGAATCGGGTTATGCAGCGGCAATACTACACTACCCGCGCGCAGGTGAATCTGGTGCGTCTCGCGGGCCAGCGCCGCCTGTAAGACAGCCGGATTGGGATAGAGCCAGCCATCTTTGGTAAAGTGACGTTCTGGAATCCAGATTGACGAGAAGCCGTGCTGGTCGGCAAAGCGCGCACTTTCGATCACCAGATGATACTTCTCGCTCATGACGTGGGGTGCTTCACTGCTCGCAAAGTAAATCAGCCCAAAGTCCATGCCCATCTGTTTTCCTTGCATTGGTTCCGATGCCACAATGCCCTCCAAAATTACTGAACATCCTTTAGTGATGCCGAATCTCACCATTCACGTGCAAGGCCCATTGCTCGCGAGGTTGCTCCGGCATCCCTAAGGAATGACTATACACCTGGAAGGAGACATGTTTTTGTGCATCCGTTGAGAATACGACTTGAACATTCTGCACTCCCTGCTCCGGCACAAGCAGCAATTTCTTCAACTCTATCTCCTTGAGTTCATATGAGCCAGGCCCCAATGCCTCGCTGGCCGCCGCCTGTACCATTTCAATATAGGCCGAGATGGGAACAGCCATGATGCCCTGAATACGGTGATCTTGCAGATAGGGTAAACGCTGCTTCTCCAGGGCCGTCTCCCAGATGTGAATGCCCGTCGGAAACACCAGTTGCGTGTGAGAGCCAAGCAGTGGATGCCTGCTGTTGCCATTATGACCATTACGGTCAGCTTTTACCGGTGCAGTTGCAACAGGGCTGGATACCGGTGTTGCCTCTGACATCTCCTCCGGCTCAAACCAACAACGCTGACGGTCGAACGGATAGGTCGGCGTGGCGATACGGCGGCGCGCATAGTCGCCATCGAAACGCCGCCAATCGATTTCCACTCCTTTGACATAGAGAGCGCCTACCGTTTGTAACAACACATCCCAATCATCACGATCTTTTTGTAGCGACGGCAACCAGCTTACCGCTTGCTCCGGTATACAACGCCGCCCCATACCAATCAGTGTAGCGCCTGGCCCAATTTCTATAAATAGCTCGCAGTGCTGCTCCGCCAGCGTCCGCATCCCAGCAGCGAATTGAACCGCATTGCGCGTCTGCTGCCGCCAATAATGGGCTTCCAGCGTATCGCCTGCCTTGAACAAGTTACCTGTCAAATTAGATACAAGCGGAATACGTAGAGGCTGCTGCGGTATCTCACCGGCCACTTTTTCGTAAGCATCAAGCATTGGCTCCATCAGAGGCGAATGGAAGGCATGCGAAACCGTCATGGGATGTGTTACCAGCCCTTCGGATTCCAACTGCTGTCTGAGTTGCTCAATAGCCGTGCTCCGACCGGACAACACAGTATTATTGGGGCCGTTGATCGCTGCAATCGCCACGCTGTCGGCAAACGGAGCCATAGCCCGCTCAATGCGTGTCGGCTCAGCGAAGACCACCAGCATGCTGCCGCGCTCCGGTAACTACTGCATCAAGCGTCCACGCGCTGCGATTAATTTTAAGCCATCATGCAGACTTAATGCCCCGGCTATGCAGGCCGCGACATACTCACCAACGCTATGGCCCATCACCACATCAGGTTCGATGCCCCAGGAACGCCAGAGTTCGGCCAGCGCATATTCCAGCGCGAAGAGCGCCGGTTGCGTGTAAGCCGTCTCGTGCAGAGGGGGCGTGACACCGGGGTCAGGATAGAGTACCGACAGCAATGGTTGCTCAAGATAGGCACGCAATATCTGGTCACATTGCTCCAACGCGCGCCGGAAGGTCGGCTGCGTCTCATAAAGCTGGCGTCCCATACCAACATATTGCGATCCCTGCCCGGTGAAGAGGAAGGCGATACCGCCGCGTGCTTTCCCTGATACTTTACCTTGCTGTACACCTTGCCCTATGCTGCCCTCGGTGAAGCTGCGCAGACGCTCCTGTAACTGCGAAACGGTTGTAGCTTGCACTGCCAGGCGATGTGCAAAGTGATTACGACCAACATTGGTCGTGTAGGCCACATCAGCAACCGAAATCAAGGGATTGTCGGCACAGAAACGGGCATAGCGCTCGGCCAGTTTGCGCAAGGCCATCTCGCTTTGCGCTGAGAGCGTCAATAGGTGCATGGTGCGCTCAAACTCGCTCAGCGGTGTCGTCTGACGTGCCGCCTCCTCGACAATTACATGGACATTGGTGCCACCAAAGCCAAAGGCGCTGACACCCGCGAGACGGCGCTTACTCTCCGGCCACGCCTGCCGTTCACGAGGAATCATGAAACTCGTACCATCCAGCGAGATATGCTGATTGAGCTTCTTAAAGTTGATATGCGGCGGAATCTCACCGTGCTGCAAGCTCAACACCACTTTGATCAGGCCCGCAATACCAGCCGCTGACTCCAGGTGGCCAATATTGGTCTTTACTGAACCGATCACACAGGTTTGTTCGGGGCTGCGTCCTGGCATCAGCACATTTTTCAAGGACTCGAACTCAATCGGATCGCCGAGCGGTGTGCTGGAGCCATGCGTCTCCACATAGTTGATCTGCTGCGGCGTCACACCCGCGTTGCGCAGCGCCTGCCGAATCACCGCCTCCTGCGCGGGGCCATTAGGAGCAGTCAGGCCATTGCTGCGGCCATCCTGGTTGACCGCTGAGCCACGAATGACCGCCAGCACCGGGTCGCCATCACGCAATGCGTTGGTCAGCGGCTTCAACACAACCATGCCGCAGCCTTCGGAGCGCACATAACCATCGGCATCATCATCAAAGGTCTTACAGCGGCCATCAGAGGATAACATCTGCGCCTGCGAGAAGGCCACCGTCAGATCGGGCGTCAGGATGACATTGACGCCTCCGGCCAATGCCACCTCACATTCACCACTGCGCAAGCTCTGACAGGCCATATGTACTGCGACCAGCGAAGACGAACAGGCCGTATCAATCGCCACGCTGGGACCACGCAGGTCAAAGAAGTAAGAGAGGCGATTGGCGGCAATACTATGGGCATTGCCAGTACCAAGATAGGCATCGATCAGGCGGGGATCATTCTTGCGCAGATGCGCGTAGTCGTTGCTGCTGATGCCCACAAAGACACCCGTCTGGCTGCCCGCCAGCGTATCAGGTGCGATACCTGCCGTCTCCAACGCCTCCCATGAAACCTCTAACAAGAGGCGCTGCTGTGGGTCCATGTGCGCCGCTTCGCGCGGTGAGATTCTAAAGAACGAGGGATCGAACAAATCGATGTCATGCAAGAACCCACCCCAGCGCGTGTGCATCTTGCCGGGGGTGCCGCGCTTCGTATCGTAGAACGCCTGTAAGTCCCAACGATCCTTCGGCACCTCCGTAATGCCATCTTTACCCTCACGTAGCAAATGCCAAAAACTCTCCGGGTCGTCTGCCCCTGGGAAACGACAGCCAATCCCAATAATAGCAATCGCCTCGTTGGCCGTTTCGCGGTTGCGCTGACCCGCCATACTTTCTTCTGTAATGGGAGCCTCACCGGATAAGTAACGAGCCAGCGCATCGATAGTGGGATAGTCGTAGGCCAGCGTTGGTGACAGATCGCGCCCCAACCATGTCTCCAGGTCTGCCGTCAGACTGACGGCCTGCACCGAGTCCATGCCATAATGCGCGAAGGGCACACGGCTGTCGATATCACGGGGATTGACCTCCAGGCGCTCGGCGATCTGTGCGATCAACCAAGCCTGTATCTCATCCTTCGTCTTCCCCGTCTCCGTAGCCGGAGCGGCAGCCATAGCCTCGGCAGCACTTTCTTTGACCGGTGTCTCTTCATCAATTGCGGACTGGCCCAGCGTCCACGCATAAACGGTTTCCAACGTTTGCGTCAAGAACGCCTCGCGGCAGCCACGCCGTTGCACTTTGCCACTAGAGGTTTTGAGGATACTGCCGGGTTTAATCAGCGTGATGCTATACGTCTGTAGCTCGTGCTGCTCCGCAACCGCCTGCCGAATGCTGCTCACGATCTCATCCATGTTGCCGCGCAGATACTGGCGCTCAATCTCAGCAACAATTACAAGTTGCTCGCTACCCCTGACCTCGACCGAGAAGGCGGCAACACAACTGGAACGCACAGCAGCATGGCTGCGCTCAACCGTGCGCTCAATATCCTGTGGATAGTGATTGCTACCACGAATGATAATCAGGTCCTTGAGGCGGCCCGTGATGAACAGTTCACCGTTATAAAGGAAGCCGAGATCGCCAGTCCGCATAAAAGGGCCAGCATTACTATCGGCCAGACGCGCTCGAAACGTATATTCGGTTTCTTCAGGACGCCGCCAATAGCCTTGCGTAATGCTAGGGCCGCTCACCCAGATTTCCCCCACTTCACCAGGGGCACAGGGACGCAACGTCTCGGTATTAACCACAACCACCTGCTGTTCTTGCAGCGGCTGACCAAGACTTACCAGCGTATTCTTCTCCGCCTCAACTGTTGTTAAGGGCACCTCACGTGCACGATTCTGTTCCAGCACACGGTTATCAAAGGCGACCGTGCGACTACCGCGCGTGCCACAAACGAAGAGTGTTGCCTCCGCCAGACCATAACAGGGCAAGAAAGCCTCACGGCGGAAACCACAGACAGCAAAAGCCTCCGCAAAGCGTGCCAGCGTCTCCGGTCGCACCGGCTCAGCGCCATTGGCGGCCGAAACCCAGGAACTCAGGTCCAACGTTGCTTTCTGCTCCGGCGTAATTTTGCGCACACACAGATCATAGGCAAAGTTCGGGCCGCCGCTCAGCGTCGCTCTGTAACGCGTAATTGCCTGCAACCAGCGAATGGGACGCTGCAAAAATGCCGTCGGGGCCATAATGGTCGCTTCATAACCGGCGTACAGCGGCTGAATGATGCCACCGATCAGGCCCAGGTCATGATAGAGAGGCAACCAGCTCACCACATGGGCGTCTTCCGGTTGCTGGCAAGCTTGCTGCACTAAAGATGAGTTAAACAACAGATTGCCGTGACTGACCATGACTCCCTTGGGCATGCCGGTAGAACCCGATGTGTATTGGAGAAATGCCAGCGTGTCACTGCCAATATCAGGTTCGCGCCACTGCTCCGCTGCCTCGATTGACAGGCTGCCGGTATCAATAATCGGCAGACGCTGCAACTCCGGCGATAACGCTAGCAACCCCTCAACCTTCGATTGCAGGGCTGAGGTGGTTAAAATGATCGAAACCTGCGCGTCATTGGCAATATTGCGAAAACGTTGCAGATTGCGGTCTGACCGCACAGCCGTCGGTGGATAAATAGGAACAGCGATAATACCAGCATAGAGACAACCAAAAAATGCTGCAATGAATTCCAATCCCGACGGATAAATAAGCAATGCACGCTCACCCCTACCTGCATAGGTAGAGAGTTGTACGGCGATAGCGCGGGCCAGGCGATCCAGTGCCGAGAACGTCAGATGGTCTTTCTCGTTCTCTCCATCTTGAAGAAAAGAGTAGACGCGCCTGTCGGGAGATTGGGTCGCCCGCCAGCGAAGAAGCTCAACAAGCGTTCGACGCTCAGAAGAAGGTAGAGAAATATTTTTACTCAAGGCTCATGCTTCTAGGCAGGCATACAGGGCCGCTTACTACAAAGAACAGAAAAATAAAAGAAAAGTGCGATGAATCTAATCCCCCTATGTGAAACTGTACAATAGAACTTGATGGCTGTCAATCGCAATGCCCTCCCATAGTGCCACTATTATGGACAGCTATACCCCCCCACACAAAACTGTGATACATCCGGTATGGCCAACATAGCATTACTATATTACGTAAAATCGTAAACAGCAAGGTATAGCCCCATGTGTGGCAACACTTCTCACCCTCTCAAAGAAAGGCTGCTTTAACGCTATCCGACCATCACCATTTACTTATATAACACATCAACACTAGTTTATATAACATCAGCAAGGAGGAAGTTATGCCCGATTGGTGAAACATCACCCCCGCTATTGAGGCTGGTTTCTCACGCAGCACCTTACATAAGATTGCAAGCCTTTTTAGAAGACAACTGGCTTCTCTTAGAGAAGACCGTAACTTACAAGCGTCCAGACAAGCTTACTACTGTTTAAAATATTTACTTCTTTTTCTTGTTTTACCATATATACCATAGAACTATAATTTTCTCTGCAAAGATAGAGTAAATCTATATGTAACCGGCAACAAAGCCTTAATCCCTATACTTTCTCCTAGATAGATCGTGTGCCAGATCGAAGGCTCTGTGACAAAACCTACCATCTAACGTGGCTGTCAAGCATTGCAGGAATGATGAGACATCGCTTTCCAGAGGATACGTCTATTTGCACATACGTATGTGCATTCGAGTAGACGACGGTATGTCACAGGCCAACAAATTTCTGGCTCATGAATATCGCTGAACATGATGTGCTTATACCACATCATACATTTACACCACACCATAAAGGAGCAATTCATGACAAGACGAGGATTCTCACGCATCGCCTCCTGCGCGGTGATCGCTGCCCTCGCCCTCCTGGCGCTGTTGCCAGCCAGCGCCTCTGCTGCCGGAGTGCTGCCCCTTTCCAGCCATCACCATCGGCCACATTTCTTCTACCATCGTCAGGCCTACCACGCCGCCTTCGCTGCTGCAAGTAGCAACAATCTGGCCTATGGCGGTGGGCCGGTCATGGGAGGTACGACCAACGTCTACGCCATTTTCTGGGAACCCACCGGTAGTGTCTCTGCCAACTACAACAGCCTGATTGAACGATACTTTAATGATGTAGGAGGTTCGCCGCTCTACCATAACAACACGCAATACACCGACTCAAATGGCAATGTACCATCGAACACACACCTCGCCGGTACCTGGGTCGATACAACTGCTTACCCGGAGAGTCCGTTGCTCGATAGTGACATTCAGAACGAGGTTACAAACGCGATGAACGCCAACGGCTGGTCGGCGGGCATCGATAACATCTTCTTCGTGTTCCTGGAACAGAATCAAGACCTCTGTTTCGATAGTTCATACAGCCAGTGTGCCTCGAACAGCTTCTGTGCTTATCACAACTACTTCGGCACGGATACCATCTACGCGGCGATGCCATATGCCGCCAGCTTCTCGTGCAATCCCGGCTCCAGCCCCAATAACGATGATGCCGACCAGACCATCAATGTTACCTCGCACGAACAGATGGAGGCCGCGACCGACCCACTCCTCAACGCCTGGACAGATTCCAGCGGGCAGGAGATTGGCGACAAGTGTGCCTGGCAGTTCGGCCCACTAGACGCTGCCGGTGGAGATGTCAACTGGAATGGTGACGAATACATCGTGCAGGAAGAGTGGGATAACGCAGTCGGCGGCTGCGTTCTCACCGGGCCGTAAGCAAAAACATCTATCAAGACCGGACGGCAAGGTCAACTTCCACCCTGACCCTTGCCGCCGACCCTGATAGAACGCTGCAACACATCAACCACTGGAGAGCAGTCTCACGGCTCCCGACTGAGTGAAGACAGTCGGGAGCTTCGCATCCTTACTGGAGACCAGAAGTGGTGGGGATAAAGAAGGTATTCCCATTGCTACAACCGGTGATATGCAAACCATCCGATTGCATAGCCATATCAGTACAGGTCGAGACAACCGGCTTTGCCTTCAGCTTCACAACCACGTTATAATTCTGGGCGCTGTCAGTGATCGTGCAAGCGTTGCCTTGTTTCGCCAGAGTGAACGTGTGCTGCACACCTGCATCAACACCCATGAACGTCAAGTGCATTGTTGCCGCCTGGCATTGCTGGTATGCTTGCCAGAAACAATTTGCTACCTGCGATGGCGAAGTATTTTGCACGCCGAACGCTGGACTGCCGGTACCGTGCATAATCACTGTACCACATGCCTTTGGCGCTGTTTGTGCCGTCGCACTATTGCTATGCACAAGTACCAGGCCAGCCACAATCAGGATGGCCACCAGAACAACGCCTCCAATCACCAGTAAGCCGTTTTTCTTAGAAAACATGTGTCTACTCCTCCTCGGTGAGAATGATGTGTCCCTACAGCTTTTGTACGTAGCTGTCAATCAGCCTGATTAGTAGACGTATCGGTGTGCCAAAAGTTCCCACAGAGGATAGCTTTCTGGTCACTCGGTCTTTCGATCACGAAAAGTATAAAGCGTTGACCAGATACCAACCGGTATGGGTATGCATGATAGCAGCAACGAGATGAAAAGCTCCCAGCAGAATATAGGTCGGGAAGAGAAAGAGGGGAAATTGTACGCCGCCAGATAGTTGTGCTAGAAACGGCAGAAAGAAGAACAGGAGGAAAATGAGCGCAAAACCAATAAATTTTATAAACCCTGTCGGTGCGTCTTCAGAACGCAAGGCATGAATCACCTGATAGCCATCCAGCGGATAGAGCGGGATGAGATTGAAAAGCGCCAAGCTCATATTTACACACGCGAACACAAGAATAGCCTGTAGTATACGCTGTGCGACCAGCGTATCAAATCCCAGCAACAAAGGAGCCAGGAAATGCATACCAAACGCGACCAGCGCACCAATAATGAAACTGCTAAGCGGCCCCGCCAGCGCGATGAGCGCTCTATCTATGCGTGTCAATACCGGTGTTTGCTTGCCCTCAAGAACAATCTGGCGCGGTTTTCCCCAGCCTAAACCGACCGGAAACAGCGGTTGAAAGGCCAGCACGATACAGAATAGAGCGCCCAGCACCGCAAAGCGCGGCTGCCATTCCCATACCAGCAATCTACTTTTCCCTATGCGACGACGCTCTAAAGCAAAACGCATGAGTGTATGGCCAAGTTCATGCAACGCCATTGCCACCAGAAATGAACCTATAATCATTAAGGCCAGCATGCCATTAATTGTCATCTCGCTCTCCCTCTTTCCAACTGCGGGCAAATGCTCATCTTTACCACTTGTAGAGCATTATCCTCTATTGTAGGAGGTCCACAACGGATTGACAAGAAAACTAGACCAGGCTGGGCAAAATATTTTTGTATAGGAGATAGGATAAACACAAGCGAGGCAAGTACGTAACAGAATGAACAAAAGGCAAGCATGAAACAGGACAAGTGCGAGGCATGCCCTGTTTCATGCCTGCTTCGCCTACTGGCTTATTTCGCCAGTTCGGCCTTCTTCTCTTCTATATCAATGCCCATCAGGCGGGCCAGGTTGCCACCCAGAATCTTCTTCTTGGCCTGCTTCGTCAACTGCGGATAGCCATAGCCCGTCACCATGTCTTCGGGCAACTCGAAGTTCCAGAAGGCTTCCAGTGCCCAGCGCGGGTGCCAGATAGGTGTCTCACCGCCGTAGATAATTTTGTCCTCGCCGCACCAGAAGAGCAGTTTGCCCAGATTTTCCGCGAAGGCGCGGGGAGAACGCACGATAAAATTCAGCGTGGCGGCAATAGAGGCATACAGGTTGGGATAGCGCACCAGTTGCCAACAAACCTCGTCGATGAACGGTAGGCCGACATGGAAAATGATGAAATTCAGTTCGGGGAAACGAGCCGCCGCACCATCCATGTCCCATGCCTGCGTATGCTCAATCGGCTGCGGCCCCAACGGTACTCCCTTATGCACACCGATAGTCGTCACCCCCAATTCCAGCGCCTTCTCAAAGACCGGGAAGGCCACGCGCGGGTCATCCATGCGCCAGGGGAACGGTTCGCCATAGTCGTAGCGCACGTTATAGAATTTGAAACCTTTCGCGCCGTATTCCTTAACCTGGCGCTCCATCAAATCCAACGCCTTCTTGCCCTCTAGTGGATTGACAGTGCCCCAGAATACCGCGCGATCAGGATATTTTTGCGCCATCGCCGCGCACTTCTCCCACTGTGAGAGACCATCATAGAAGAGATCGGTGAGCGGCAGAGGTTGTGCAACGATCATATCGGTGCCAGATTCCTGAAAAACCATCTGCGCAATTTCATCCACTCCCCACTCGCGCAGGAACTCCTCCGGTTTCAGCAATCGCTCGGTGGGTGGTGTCAGTACCTGATGAAAGGCATAGAGGTGATCGATAAACATCTCGCCCGGCTTGCCGAAAGCGTTGCGCTTATCGAAGTTGAAAATATGACATACACCGTCAAAGACAAAGGCATCGTTGTCTAGCATGGGATACTCCTCTCCTCACATCGTTGTCGTGGGATGAACTTACAGTGACTGTTGTGCCGCTCGCGCCTCACGTTCGAGACGCTGCTGACGGAGCGGCAGCAGTTGCGCCATCGGCAGTGAGAGTTTGGCACGCGCGCTGGCCGACAGACGCTCCGGTGTCCAGGTGGTATGCCAGACAATCTCCGTCTCGACTTCGCCAACACCCTGTATGGCACGCACATGCTGGTCAATCATCTGCAACAGATGGGCCGAAAAGGGACACCAGCCGGACGTTAAGAGCAACTCAATACGCACATTGCCGTTCTCAGCGACCTTCACGTCCTGTATCAGACCCATCTCGACTACGTTCACCGCGCGTTCCTTGCAGCATGGATCGTAGCACGCCTGCAATACCTCAAGCACCTGTTCCTGCGTGACATGCCGTTTTTCATCTTGAGGCAAGGGGAACCTCCTCTCTAAAAAAGCAGATCAATACGTGGGCAACAATCGTTGTACAGATACGAAGAGTCTGCAAAAAGTATAGATTTCAACTCGGCTCTCCACAAGAGGGGTAATTTCAACAGGCGAAATGATGTTTACTTTACGCTCACCTCACACAAGCACAAATCATATCCAGACATACTTTGTCGTCGGGAGATAAACAGTGTAACAGCGATGTCTTCACCTTGACAATTCTATAATTTTTGTAGTATACCCATACCAGGGGGGTATGGGTCTGAGATAGTATACTCTGCAAATAAGCCGTGCCTACTGTATACTTAGGAAAGGATACACGATGAATATTCTCAACAGCATAGGTCAGGCATTATTTACCGCCTTCAGCATGTTTTGGGAGATACTGTGGCCATTGATCCTCGGTTTCACGCTCTCAGCTATCGTCCAGGCGGTGGTATCGCATAAAACGATGGCAAAAACGTTGGGTGGAGATGGACTAAAATCAATTACCCTGGCAACGCTTTTCGGTATCGCTTCCAGTTCTTGCTCGTATGCAGCAGTAGCACTGGCCCGCTCTATTTTCCAGAAAGGGGCCAGTTTTACTGCCGCGATGGTTTTTGAGCTAGCTTCTACAAATCTGGTAATCGAGCTTGGCATCATCCTTCTCGTCCTGATGGGCTGGCAGTTCACTCTGGCCGAATATCTGGGCGGCTTACTCATGGTCATCTTTATTGCGCTGATCTTCCGGCTCACGCTCACACCCCGCCTGGTGCAGCGCGCAAAGGAGCAGGCGGAGAAGGGCGCATCAGGCCGAATGGAAGGTCATGCCGCGATGGACATGAGCGTAGAGGGCGATTCTTTCTGGCAAAAGCTCTTTAGCAGCAAGGGCTTTACTGCCGTCAGCCACTATTTCGTGATGGATTGGGCCTCGGTCTGGGTCGATATTGTGTCAGGGCTGCTGATCGCGGGCGCGCTGGCGGCCTGGGTACCTGAATCGTTCTGGCGCACCTTTTTCCTCACCAACGATCCCACGCTGGCAAAAATCGAGGGGCCATTAGTGGGGCCGCTGGTCGCTCTTATTAGTTTTGTTTGCTCGGTCGGCAATGTGCCGCTGGCGGCGGTGCTATGGCGCGGCGGCATCAGCTTCGGCGGCGTCGTCAGCTTCATCTTCGCCGATCTGATTATTATTCCCATTCTGGACATCTATCGCAAATACTATAGCTGGAAAGTAATGGCCTATATCCTGGTCACTTTCTACATCACAATGGCCGCCGCCGGTTACGTGATCGAGTTTCTCTTTGAGGCGCTGGGCATCATCCCTCAGAACCGCAGCGTGGTAGCCATCACCGAAGGCATCCACTGGAACTACACCACAATCCTGAACATCATCTTCCTCGTACTGGCTGCGACTCTGCTTATCCGCTTTATTCGCACCGGCGGTCTACCCATGCTAAAAATGATGAATAAGCCTGTGGGAGAGATGCACGATATGCATAACATGGAACATCATAATATGGAAGGGATGCATGACATGCACTAATTCTCTTCCAGAGGTTCCCTCCTGCTCGTCCGTAACCTCCCTTAATGTTCCCTCGGAGGTGCAAGGCCGATATTCGCTCACGTTATTAAAGACTGGCCCTTCCAACTTTCTGATGAAACTAACGTATACCCTTATGAAAGGAAGAAAGAAATCTCCGGCAACTATCGAAAGAGAGGTGTTTCTATGTTGTGGGGATATGCCTGGGGATGGCCAATGATGCTGATGATGACACTTGGCTCACTCCTGTGGATTGCACTGCTCGCTCTGCTTGTCTGGGCCCTCGTGCGTTGGCTCAACAACCGAAACGGTTTCATGCCGATGCAACAGTCAACACTCTCGGCAATGGAGATTCTTCGTCAGCGCTATGCGCGTGGCGAGATCGACGATGCGACTTTTGAACGCATGAAGGCACAACTGGGGGAAAGTGAACCAGCCGCCAGGCCGTATCAAGCCCCCCAGGAAAAGCCTTGAAGTGACTGTAATAAAAAATCAGGAATACACGGAGGCGGCGCGTAGCTCGGCACGGGCATGATTGGCGGCGCGTGTCACCTGGGTGACGAGCCATTCGCTACGTTTCATTAAGAGGTTAGGCGTAAATGAGATAGCGAGAGCCGCTACAGCCTGCCCACGCGGAGCAAAGATAGGGGCTGCGATGCAACACGTGTTGGGCAGAAACTCCTCGCGGTCAACGCTATAGCCCTGACGCACTATGTCGTTCAATTCATCAATAAAGCGCGAACGCTGGACGATGGTATTGGGGCCAAGCGGTGTTAGAGGATGTGATAACAGGTATTGTTCAACAATCATCGGGTCGCTATAGGCCAGCAGCACTTTGCCGAGCGCGTGTGAGTGAGCCTGACCACGATAACCCACGTAGAGTTGCGTGATCTTCTGCGCATTGGGGGGTTCAACAATCGACTGTAGCACAATCTCGCCATAGCGCCAGCAGGCCATATACGACGGTTCTTGCGTCTGCTCGGTTAAGCGATACAGGAGGGGACGAAGATGATTAACCAGTGAGACAGAGGTAAAGAGGG
>DAOTVZ010000020.1:0-17791 GCA_034436045.1 Ktedonobacteraceae bacterium
GAGGAAGGTTATTTACAGGCGGTGCGCGATGTAACGCGCAAGCATGATGTACTGCTGATATTTGACGAAGTGAAGACCGGCGTCACCGTCGCGCCGGGCGGCATCACCGAGCTATACCCCGTTGAGCCTGATCTGATTTGCCTTGCCAAGTCGATTGGCGGCGGCATGCCTATTGGTGCCTTTGGCGGGCGCAAAGAAATCATGGATCACATCAGTCGCGGTGAGGTGCTGCATCTGGGCACCTTCAACGGTAATCCCATGTCCATGCGTGCCGGTCTGGTCACACTGACACAGGTGCTGACACCGGAGGCCCATGCTCATGCCAATACCCTCTCGAAACAGTTGGCCGATGGCTATCTGAGCATTATCGAAGAGTTCGATATGCCCATGCACGTCTCGCAGATTGGGGCGAAGGGCTGTGCCATGTTCCGCTATCAACGTGCCCGCAACTATCGTGCCTGGCTAGAGGTAGATATGGAACTTTCCTATGCCTACTGGCTCTTCCTGGTTAATCGCGGCATCCTTTTCCCGCCGGGACTGGACGACCAGTGGACGATCTCTGTCCAGCACACGCAGGCCGATATCGATCATCACCTGCACGTCTTCGCCCAGTTCGTGCGCGAACTCAGTCGTTAGTATAAATTCTCATGCAAATGCCATAAAAATCGTATTTCCATGTTAAAATACGATTTTTATGGCATTTGCATGAGAATTTATACCAGTCGTCAGACGCCGTGTTGTGTAACTCCCCATCGCTTAAAAACTTGTGTCTATCTATCATTTTTCATCAAAATAAGGATGGAAAGACGTTTTCTCTCTCAGAGGATGGGTTGTTTTGCGACCGCATGTGTGGCAAATCAGCACTTCTCTTCGTTAAAGGATAAGCTCAAAGTCCTGAATGATAGACGCTGATGATGACTTCTGCTATGCTATGGTACGAGAGCAAGCTATAGCATCGTAGTGTGTTTGTCGATGCATGTACATACGTGTTGTAAAGACGAAAGTTGTGGAAAGAATGAGCGGTTTAGAGAGGCGATATTCCTTGCCGGACTCATTGAAGGTGCAGCAGACAAGAAATGTGAACGAGATAACGACGCGGCAATATGAAGCGGTTTCTTTTGAAGAAATGCCCGAAAAGCTTTTGCCTTCTTCCTTCTGGCGTGATCGCTTCGTAGAGCTTGGTTTAATCCTTTCAATGGCATTATACTATGTTGTTGGCAACACGCATCTGCAAATTCCCGTTTTGCCATCCCTCTTTATGCGCATTACGCATGTATCTCCATTGCTTTCACTGCCATTTCTGCTCATTTTTGCGGTACTTTGCTGGTTCCGCCTGCCTTTTGCTGTTGCGCTGCTACCGCTTTCGCTGCCTTATTATCTACTGCAAAAAACGGTCTACAGCCATTACAATTTTAGTCTGGTTGAGATTGCATTGTGGACAACGGTTGCTGTGGTTCTGCTACAGATACTTGTACAGCGTGAGCATTGGCCTTACTGGCGCTCGTTCAGGCAATTACGTGATGATTTTGGACCATTTCTCTGGCCGATACTGGTCTTTACGGCGGCGGCGGCATTCTCCATCATTATTGCCTATGCTCATACCACCGCTCTACGTGCCTTCCGCGAAGAGGTCTTTGACCCACTGGTCTATGTGGTGCTGGTCTTTGCCTGCTTGCGTACACGCCAGGATATTGTACGCCTGCTCGCTGCCTTGATAGGTTGCGGACTGATTATTGCCCTGCTCGGCCTGATACAATTCTTCTTTTTCAAGCATACACTGGTACTGGAGTCGGATGGCATCAGGCGCGTGCACACGGTGTACGGGAGTGCCAATAGTATCGGTCTGCTGTTCGACTATACCCTGCCGGTGGCAATCGCATGGCTGTTGGGCAAGGTGCCGCCGCGAAGTCGCCTGTTGGCGCTGTTGCTCTGTATTCCGATGGCGATTGTGCTTTATCTAACGCAATCGCATGGAGCCTGGGTTGCCATTCCTGTTGCCGCTCTCTTTATCGCCGCTCTCTCTGTACGCAATCGAACAGTGTTAATGGTGGGAGGCATAGTGGTCGTGGTGGTGCTATTTGTTGGACTGTTCTCCTTCCATGATAAGCTCTTCAACTTTTTGATCCAGGGCCATACCAATCAGCAGCATATCAGCACCCTCACCAAACGCTACTATCTGTGGCTGACGGCTCTGCGCATGATTCAAGCGCGACCGTGGTTCGGCTTTGGCATGGATAACTGGCTCTGCTATTATAGCCTGAATAACATTTGTAACGCGCATCAGTTTCATTATTGGATTGTCAGCTATCCACCTCACACTGGCATCGATACCGGTCTGCGCGAGGAGCCAACGTTGTCACATCCTCATAACATCTTCCTGCAAATCTGGGTCAGTATGGGCATCTTCGGCCTGCTGGCCTTTGTTGCCATGCTGGTACTCTACTTCCGCCTCTTCACGCGCCTGCTGAAACATTTGCCCACGCTCAATCCTGCCGTTGGCGAACAGTTGCGCTGGATGACGATTGGGGTAGGTGGGGCGATGGTAGCTGCACTCGTACAGGGCATGGTCGATAGCTCTTTCCTCGAACAAGACCTGGCTTTCTGTTTCTGGATTCTCGTGGTGGTGCTGCTACTAGTCCGCACGAAAGCCGCACTGGCGTGGAACGAAACAAAGAAGCCTGGGTAGCGGTGATGCCCGTTCTGGCAATGTGAGCCATATCACAACGCTGAAGCAATCTGGCTCACTGCTAAAACTCCCTGTTGTCTCTACACTATGGAGGTAAAGTAGTACAATAGGGAGGGTACCATGCTCTTTGGCATCTCACTACAAACACTGCTAATCTGGTTGGCCTGTCATTTCGTGGGCGATTTCGCGTTCCAAAGTGCCTGGATGAGCATTGAGAAAGGGAAAAGTTGGGAGGTTAATTTCTATCATGGAGCTACCTACACGGCAGTATTTGTGTTGTTCGCCCACCCTTCACCACTGGCAACCGCTATTCTGCTCGTCACTCACTTCATTGTTGATCCTCTCAAAGCGCGCTACAAGTTGATTGGCCCCATCTGGCTTGACCAGTTCTTACATCTCGTTACTATCCTGCTGATTCTCTGGCTGAAACTGTGATGCAGGGATTTTTATAGGGTTATCCTCTGGTTACTTGCACGGCTGTATTGCACGTTGTATCCTGGATATAGCTATATTAAAAATTTTTGTTGAGTTTTGAGAGTGAAATTAGAATTACCTTTATACAGGTGGTAACCAATAATGTCCTTGTTTATCTTCCTATTGAGATGGGAGAGGAAGATAAAGGTTCGACTTTTCTCCTCTCCCTTCTCGTCCAGGAAGCACATCCCTAATACCAGCAAGAACACTATTCCTGAATGGGTAAGAAGCGCCCATAAGGGCCGTTATGCCTGGTGTATCTCGCTACCACCTTCGCCAGAGGTTTCTGCTGTATTCCCTGCTTTTGCCTCGGCGCTATAGATCATGTCTGAAAGCTCTTTGCGGGTGCGCTCGATGATCTCGCGCAGTCGTTTCATCCGCTCTGGGTCGTGGAAGGACATGCGGCCTGCGATGGCGAAGAGACGTGCAACTTCCTGGGCCTCAGCTCGTAGGGCCTGCATCTCGGCAAAGTTGCGCCAACCGGGACCGAAGCCGCGTCCCCAGGGGCCGCGTGCAAATTCTTCCTGTTCGCCTTGCCCCTGCTTAAATTCCGCCAGAGCTGCGCGTCCGGCATCGGTGATAGTATAGACCTTCTTACCCTCAACCTCGCTGACTGTGACCAGACCGCGATCTTCCAGCATCTGAAGTGTCGGATAGACGGAACCCGCGCTGGGAGCATAGAAACCACCGGACTTCTCTTCCAGCGCTTTCATCATCTCGTAGCCGTGCATGGGGCGCTCCTGTAGCAGTTCAAGCAGGGCGAATTTGAGGTCGCCGCGTCCGAAGAAACGATGTCCAGGGCCATGCCCGTGATGGTGCCCCTCAGGGCCAAAGGGGCCGCCAGGGCCAAAGGGGCCACGTCCGAAGCGCATGGCGAAGAAGCGTGGGCCAAAGAAGTGCGGTCCGAAGCCATGCCCAAAGGGGCCATGCCCATGCCCATGCCCACGTCTGTGTCCCCAGGGGCTGTGTCCATGTCTGTGCCAGGGTCCCTCGCCGTGCCACTCACGCGGATCATCCATCCAGGGGGGCGTCCAACCACCCTCAGGGCCACCTTCAAATTGAAATGCAAAACGCTTGCCAAACATACCCTTGTATCCTTTCTCGTGACCTTACTCAGTCATCGTCAGGCGATTTTGTATCTCATTGTGAGAATACGATATATCGTTATCGATACTATAACCGATATATCGTATTCTTGTCAAGCCCTTTGCCGGGTTTTTTTGCAGGTTTAAATCTGGTTGCCCGCTCGTGGTGAAAGGAACAAGTTATTCCTGTGTTATCGGATTTGCCGGTGGGCGAAAACACCTGATCGGTTGAGAAATGCAGACCTGTATGGTATTATTGTACCAATAATACTGTTAAGAGGAGGCTTTATGCCCACACCAGAAGAGCGCATAGGTGCGCTGGAACAAAGGATCTCTGTGATCGAACGAGAGTGGCTCCTCTTCAAGAGGCAGGTCGAAGAACGCCACACGCAGTATTTACGCGATATAAGTGACATGCACCATTACCTGACCATGCAGTTTGGTATGCTTTCCGGGCAAGAACATGATATACGGATAATCCAAAGAGATATAGCCGCCCTTAAAGAGCGTGCAGACAGCATGGAGCAACGGCTAGACCGCCTGGAAACAACGACTACCAAACACACCACCATACTAGATCAACACACTGCCATACTAGATCAACACACCGCCATACTAGATCAACACACTGCCATACTGAATCAACACACCGCCATACTGAATCAGCATACTGCATTGTTGACGCAGATTCTTGAGCGCTTACCGGAAAAACCCCAACAATCTTAAATAACTCCCGCCCCATTCCCAAAGAGAAGTATGCCCCGGCCAGATAGGACACATGACCGGGGCATTTCTCTTAAGCTTTTTAAAGGTATAAACTCTGTCTTCAGAGGGGAACTTTCAACGAAAAAGTAGAGTGCTTTCCGTTTAGTTCGGTGTATCAAATTAGTATATACTGTGTCAGTTCTTTCGCGGGTACAAGGCGAGGGATACGATGTCTATGGAGTGCTGGTATGTCTGATCTGGAAGGCGTCCTACTTGGCGATTATTTGCTCTTACAGCGGCTTAGCAAAGGTGGCGTTGCGGATGTCTATCGTGCGCGACGGATGGATGAGGTCAATACGGAGGGGGGACATGATGTGGTAGTGAAGATATTCCGCCCTACACATGCACGACGCGAGACGTTCCGTGAACACTTCCTCAGTGTGGCTGAGAAACTGGGTCAGCTTGAGCATTCACATATTCTGCCATGTCTGGAGTATGGCGAAGGCGAAGACCTGCTCTATCTCGTGACCCCCTTTGTCAGCAGTGGGACACTGGAAGACCTGCTGCGGCGTGTCGGTGGGCGCTTCTCTGCTATGCAGGCGTTACCTATTATGCAGCAAGTATGCGATGCTATTCAATACGTGCATGAGCAGGGGATTGTTCACGGCAACCTTAAACCAACTAATATCTTCGTTGGTGTTGATGGGCGGATACTGGTAAGTGATTTTGGTATTGTGCGCGGTTACGACGATTCACAGCAATCACTTACCAGGGTAGGCTGGGGGCGGGCCGAGTATGCTGCGCCGGAACAGTCACTGGGACTGGTGAAGAAGGCCAGCGATATCTATGTGCTGGGTGTGCTGCTCTTCCGTATTCTCACCGGTGTACCGCCTTTCGTGGGGCATACACCGGTAGAGGTGCTATTGAAGCATGTGCGTCAGCAACCACCATCCGCTCGTGCCATCGTGCCATCCATCTCGGATGCCGTTGATGGCGTCATGCTCAAGGCAATGCAGAAGCGGGCCGAAGACCGTTTCGCATCGGCACAGGAGCTGAGTGAGGCCCTGCGAGCCGCCGTCACGCTGGCCCCGATAGCTTCTCCTGTGGCACGTATGATTGCTCCAACCCAATCAGCTCCGCGTGACCCACTTTCGCTAAAAACGTCGGTTTTGGCAAACAATGTTGTTTCAGACCCTAAGACACCTGTACCGCCTTTTGTAGCTTTTAGCAATCTCAGTGTGCCAGTGCCTCAGCAGTTGCCAGCGCCGCAAGTGGATTTTCCACCGTCATCGCAATTTTCGCCCTCGCTTTTTGCGCCGCCCCTGTTACATATCGACTCTCCACTGCAGGACGATGATGTGGATATCACGCAGGTGCGTAAGCAGTCTTTTTTGCATGGTGATATGCAAGATGATAGTTCGCTTCTCTGGTCGGCCAACCCTGCCGAGTGGTCACCGCTAGCGCAGGAGGGCCAGGAGGGGGAGCCATCACCGATACCTTTAACGGCCAGCGCGTACCTGGAACAGACCCCGATCACCCTATTGTCGGCAGGAAATGAGCCTCGAGAGGAACGCTCGGTAGCGGCGATGGCAAAGGTGGATAAAGAGGATGCTAAGTGGTACCTACAGGATAGGCAGCAGGCAGCCAATGAAGGAAAAGAGCAGGATGAACAGGAGGCGGTGGAAACAACGCAGGAGCGGTCGTTACTGTATCGCTGGCTACCCATCATCGTGGTGATTTTACTGCTGATCGGTTTGTTAGGAGCGCTACTGACGGCATGGCTCTTCCCACCCCAGCCACAGCAGTCAGGAACCTACTTGCCCATGACAGCTCCTGTCTCTATTGTACAAATTACATCAAAAATGACAACTATACTCTTTGATGTGTGAGGAATAAACTCGTGGAACTCACAGGTATCATACTTGGTAATTATTTTTTATTGGAGTGCCTGCAAGTGCAGGGCACAATGGCTCTCTATCGTGCCCGTCCGACCACTCGTGGCGGTTACGATGTACTCATGCATCTCTTTCTTCCCTCATTTTCTGCAGCAAGTGCATTTCGCGAGCATTTTCAGGCTGAGGCAGAGAAGCTCTGGCATTGCCAGCACCCCAATATATTGCCGTTGCTGGAATTTGGCAGCGGTGATGGTCTGCTCTATGTTGTCACGGCCTTACCAGAGGTACCTACACTGGAACAGGTTCTGAGCAATATGCCGCAAACGCCTCTTCCAATTTCGCGTATCGAAACAATTATGATGCAACTCTGTTCAGCGCTCCAGTACCTGCACAACCAGCACATCGTACACGGCAATATCCAACCATCCAGCATCTATCTGAGTGAAGAGGATAGCGTTCTATTGACCAATTTCGGTTTGCGTCATCCATATCGCGTGGGTGAGTTGTTGACGGTGCGGAGTGGAGAGGGCAACCCTCACTATATTGCGCCTGAGCAGGCATTGGGGATGAATAGCGCTGCCTGTGATGTCTACGCAGCGGGTGTGCTGTGTTATCGTCTTTTGACCGGGCGACTTCCCTATGACGGAGAGACAGCAGAGGAGATTATGCTCAAGCATTCGGGAACAGCCTTGCCATCCATGCGAGCATGGCGTCCTGATCTGCCACCACCGGTTGAGCGGGTTCTTCATTGTGCATTGGCAAAGCGACCGGAACAGCGTTTTCCTCACGTGGAAGAATTTGCTCTAGCCTTACACGCTGCATTCGCTACGGAGCATGGGGTAGAAAAAAGGGAACGGCGACATATTGCAGTGCAGGCGTACCGCACACCCGCCGCGTGGCCTTCCGTCGCCGTACTGTAACACCTGCTCAACAGTTGAAGCAGCAGAGGTAATAGTAGGCAGAAATACGGCGTGGGAGAAGTAGACCACAGCGATAGAGCCACTTTTACCTCTGCTTTGCGAAATATCGACTATGATACTCCGGCTGAACGAGCAAGCGTGGCGAGTCGCGTGTAGTAACTATGGTTTGCCAGGGTCCATAGCTCCTGATAGAACGCCGGTTCGCGTCGCTCCAAACTTTTCAATAAGCGCTCTTGAGTTTCCACGTTCGCGTGGCAAAAGCTGCCACCGGCCTCCCTGTTGAGATCACGAAACAGCGCGTGCAGGCGCTTTTCGTTTAACATCAATGTTGTTTTGCTGGCATTGCTGGGTAGCAGATTGTGAATAAATTCGTCGAGTAGGTGGAGGCTGGATGGAGGGGGAAACTCTTCATCAGAAGGAATAAGTCGGTCAATAATGGTGTTCAGCAGTATACGTTCCTCGGCATTGAGTACGATTGCCTGTCTGCTTGGTCGTTGTACGTGCAGAACCCTCTCGCTCATGGAAGCTCCTCTTTAACCAGGGCAAAGTCTAGTGGTACCGTGCTAAGTGGCCGAATCAAAGAATGGGTTTTGATTGATTCCGAGTGGTACCGTAAACGATCCTTTACCTTATCAGAAACACTAATACTATGATAGAAGGATAAAGTCGAGATGTCAACAACCATCCGCTAAAATTTCAAAATTCATTTGTCGGCGTGAGGCGTGTCTCAGCCTGGTGCATGATGGCACGCCATATCGCATTCTTTCTGCCTATACTTCCAGTATAGCGGGACGCTCAATAGATTGTCCGTCTACATTGACGCTCCAGGTAGGCCAGGCCACCACTTCGGTCAATACTTCCGGGCCGGTATGGGTGAGCAAGATGGTGTCTTCTGATTTAACACCGCGTATAGAGGGATTCCAGGCGAAAGCCTGATGTTCTTCGATGACGGTAGGATTGCCCTCGCTGGCGAGAACCTCGCGGGGCATGTAGGCCAGACTGCCTCCCTGATGATGCTCCGCGATAGCTTCGGGGTAGCCCACATCCTGATATGCCCGCTTAGCAATATTGAACATATCTCCAAACGTTTTACCTGCCTGGGTGCCAAGAATGAGCCGCGCATCGACCTGTGCTACCGCGTGCGCCTTCATGCGCAAATCCTCTGATAAAGGGCCGAAATGCACCAGGCGCGTGATAGCAGGTATAAGCCCCTCATAGCGGAAGCAGAGGACGGCCATCACGTAACGCTCAATGGTTTTATTAGTTGGTAGCGGATGACGATACTGGTAGACGCGCTCATCGCTAGCGACGAGATTAACGACGGCAGTGCCACCTCGCTCCCGGCTGGCCGCCGCCAAACGTGCCGCTACCTGATGCTCTGTCATACCAGGGCGCAGGGAGCGTACCACCTCACCCATGATCTCGGCGGTCGTGCGACAGACGCGGCGCAGACGCGCTACCTCATTGGGATGCAGCACGGAGCGCAGATGGCGCAGTTCTTCTCCCATGTTAACATGGTGTCCAGGGACATCCTCGCCCATGCGGTATTTCGCTCCGAAGCTGGCGGCAAATTTGCCACTAGCGTACCACGGCTCGACAATAAGCTCGAATCCCAGTTCTTCCAACCCTTCTTCCTGACGCAAGCGAGGGGCCTCGACGCCATCGGTGAGGATATAGGCACGCTCCAGGGTTACTAGAATCGATGAGGCCGCTACGTCCGTGCCCTCACCCACATAGGTGCGCGCGCCAGCAGTGATCCAGGCGGTATTGGGAATGAGATTGAGTTTCACGCCGTCAAGGCGATGCGCTATCAGGCGCTCACGCAGGCGTTGCAGTTTACTGGCGATCTCTTGTTTGCGGGCTTCGTCTACGGATTGAACGGACATAGCTGCTTCCCTCCTGATGTTCTGGTTAAAAAACTATCGTTTTGTTGGCGTAGACCAGCACGCGATCTTCGGTATGTTGACGTACCGCTTCGGCCAGTACACGCCGTTCGACATCGCGCCCCTTACGAATTAAATCTTCGACGGTGTCGCGGTGATCGCAGTGAATGACATCCTGGGCAATAATTGGCCCCTCATCCAGATTCTCCGTTACATAATGTGCCGTTGCGCCGATCAGCTTCACGCCCCGCTCAAAGGCACGCTCATACGGTTTAGCTCCCACGAAAGCAGGCAGGAAACTGTGATGAATGTTGATGATCTGCTGGCGATATGCCTGCACAACAAATGGCTCTAATATTTGCATATAGCGAGCTAGAATCAGAAAATCAACTTTGCCCTCAAGAAAGGCGAGCATGCGCTGTTGATCCTCGGCGCGTGTTTCTTTTTGTACCGGGAAGTGATAGTATGGCACGTTATACATGGCCGCGTGTGCTTGCAGATCCGGGTGATTGCTAATAATACAGACAATATCCATCGCCAGTTCGCCACTCTTCCAGCGCCACAGCAGATCAACCAGGCAGTGATCGAGTTTCGAGACCAGAATCGCGGCTCGCTTGCGCAGGCGCGAGTAGTGGACGCTCCATTGCATATGAAACCGGTCGGCAATGGGCTGAAATGCCTGTACCAGTTCTGATTGCTTGAGGCCAAACCCCTGTTCGGTAAAGCTGATGCGCATAAAAAATGTGCCTTCAGCATGATTGGTTGAGTGCTGATCGGACTCGACAATGTTGCCGTGATACCGGAAGATGAAGCTGGAGATCGCCGCAACAATGCCGGGCTGATCTGGACAAGAAATCAGTAATGTAATCGTCGGTTGTTGTACTGCCACGTCAAACCTTTCCACCTTTACAACGTCATTTGCACAACGGCCTCAGACCCACAAGGGACTTCACTCCATGCAGTGGCTTCCCTTGTGGGTGCCATTCCAAGCTCTTCTCTGTTCGTTTGATATCTAATACTATGTTCCGTGTGGCATCTATGTCAATAGGTCAATTGAGATAGGGGATTGTATCAATGCGCAATCTCTGAACCCATGTAGTGACGAGTGTGCAGCGATGACCCCATCTGTTGGTACAATAGAGAATAGTTGAAATTACCGAAGTAAGTATTAGTAAGGACAAGGAATCACCGATGATTACCCTGGATGATATCCGGCAGGCCCATGAACGCCTGAAACCGTTTGTTCGTCGTACACCATTACTTGCGACGCATCCCGTCAAGGTGCCTGCTGGCTCTGCAAAGCAGTTGTATCTCAAGCTGGAAAATATGCAGATCACAGGTTCCTTCAAAGCTCGTGGGGCCGTCAACTGCTTGTTGACGCTCACACCGGAGCAGGCGGCGCGTGGGCTGGTAACGGCCTCCGGCGGCAATCATGGGCAGGGCGTGGCCTATGCCGGTTGGCTGGCAAAGGTGCCGACGACGATCTATCTATCGGGCAATACTCCCAAAGAGAAGGCACACAAGTTGGAACAGTGGGGAGCGCGCGCAATTTTTGAGGGCGAAGTTTGGGATGATGCCAACCGCGCGGCCCTCGCTGCCGCCGAGCGCGAAGGCATGCTCTACGTTCACGCCTTCGCCGACCCCGCCGTCATTGCCGGACAGGGTACAGTTGGCCTGGAGATCTTACAGGACAACCCCGACCTGGATGTGCTGCTGGTGGCTATCGGTGGCGGCGGCCTGATAGCTGGTGTCAGCACCGCCGCCAAAGCGATCAAATCGACTATCAAAGTAATCGGCATCGAGCCGGTGGGCGCGCCTACACTGTATGAAAGCTTGCGGCAAGGTCATGTCGTCGAGTTGCCGGAGATTCATACCCGCGCCGGTACGCTCGCCCCTCGACAGAGTGCCGAGATCAACTTTGAGATCATCAAGCGCAACGTCGATGAGATCGTGCTAGTCTCCGACGAAGAGATGCTTGAGGCAGCGCGCTGGCTATGGGACGAGCTGGCAATCGCCGCCGAACTGAGCGGAGCCGCCGCCCTTGCTGCCTTGCTCTCCGGCAAAGTGCAGGTGAGCGAGACGCAAAAAGTCGGTGTGCTGGTCTGTGGCGCTGGCACAGATGGGCTGAAATAGTACCTGATGCTACATAAATTGCCGGTGGACGCGATAAGTCGGATTGCTACGGTTTTTATGCTGACGCCCGTCGAATGACGGTAAGAGGGACGGGAAGCGCTGGCTGCAAGGCTTCGCCCTGGCTGGCAGCTAGAATGTTCTCGATCAGGCGCTGATATGATAGTCGGTTATCAAAACTGATGGTTGTGAGGGGGGGATTGCTGAACTGGGCCAGTGGAATATCATCGCAACCGATGACTGCTGCTGAGGTAGGTATCTCGATGCCTGCATCAGTGAGCGCCGCGATGACGGCGAATGCTACTTCGTCGTTATAGCAACAGATGCCACAAGGAAATGCCTGCTGTGTGAGCAAATTGGCAATAGCTTCTCGTGCCTTTTCCCGTGAGTGAGGTATGGTTTGTACTAATGGTGGTTCTAAACCTGCCTCTGTACATGCTTGACGCACCCCATCCAGGCGTGCCTGGGCTAATCGCTGCACATCGCGTCGCTCAGGTGCGGCAAACACCATACGCCGCCAACCCTGTTGCACGAGATAGGTAGCCTGTGTTTTGCCAACACTCTGCCGGTAACTCTCGTTGTTCAGCGAAAGCACAGGCACGTTGAATTGGCGTAAAAAGCTGGCCATCTGTGTGTCTGCCTCATCTACATAGGAGTAGGAGACAATTACGGCAGGCGTGAGATTGGCAGAGGGATGAAGCTGGCCGGGTGATGTGTGCAAACCGACATGCCAGAGCAGCGTAAAACCGTGCGCTGCTAATCCCTCTTCTAATGCTTTCAAATCATGGGCAAGGCTTGGATCGACCTGCTCAAATTGGAGCACCACCAGCACAATGCGACTGTAGCCCACACGCAGAATACGCGCTGGCGCAAAAGGGCTGTAGCCCAGTTCCTGTGCCGCCTTGAGAACCTTTTCTCGCGTTTGAGGTGGAATGCTCTGGCGCGTATCATTGTTTAGCACATAGCTGACCGTCGCCCGTGAGACGCCGCAGATATTCTCAGGCACGCTAAATCAGCCCCTACAATCAAGTTTTTGTGGTTAAGCAACGAAGAAAAATGGCTGTTTTATCTGCTGACACCACTCTCTTGCGTCTTATCTACGAGTGATGATATGTTTCTATTGTCAAACACCCATCTAGCAGAGAGAGGATAATCGCATGACTTCTCAGGCCAGTACACTCCTGGGTATCCCGTTGGAATGGTATCGGCAGATGCGCCAGGGCAATCCCGTGTATTTTGATCCAAGATTTCGCTTCTGGCAAGTTTTTCGTTATGATGACGCGATACGAGTATTGACTGACCCTGCAACCTTTTCATCGGAGCCAGCGCCGGGGAGCCGCCAGCCGCGTCTACCCAGTATTTTAGGCATGGATGAGCCGCGCCATCGCAAGTTACGCAATATCGTCTCGACAGTGTTTACACCGCGCGCACTGACGCAGTTGACACCGTTCATTACTGATGTGACCAATAAACTGCTTGATGCGGCAGTTGAGCGTGGTGAGATGGATGTTGTGCAAGACCTGGCCTATCCCTTGCCTATCACGGTGATTGCCACTATGTTGGGTGTGCCACCGGACGACCGCGCAATGTTTCAGGATTGGTCTACCCGGCTCGTGACAGGCCCCCGTCACGCTACCACTTCCACCGAGGAGCAAGCAAAGGTTGCCATGACCTTGCGCAACTATTTCACCGTTCGCCTGGACGATCATCGTCAGCATCCCCATGACGACCTGATGACGCGCCTGATTGAAGCCGAGGTTGATAGCGAGCGTCTGAGTCAGGAAGAGTTGCTCGATTTCTGCCAGCTTCTGCTTATCGCGGGTTACGAAACGACGGCTAACCTGATTGGCAATGCGATGGTGGCGTTCGAGGATCACCCCGACGTTGTGGCGGAATTACGTAATGACCCATCATTGATGAAAGGCGCGGTTGAAGAGATTTTGCGTTGCTATCCCTCGGTTGCCGGAGCTACACGGGTAGCAAAGGTGGCGGCGGTGGTTGGTGAGCAGGAGATCGAGCCAAACCAGGTGGTTTCTATTCATATCGCCTCGGCGAACTATGATGAACGTCAGTTTCCTGACGCAGACCGCTTTAATATTCGTCGCGAACCGAACCGGCATATCGCCTTTGGGTATGGCATTCACTTCTGTCTTGGCGCGCCACTGGCCCGTCTCGAAGCTGTTGTTGCTCTCAATCTCTTGCTAGAGCGTCTGACGGACATTCGGCGTATCCCTGACAGGCCGGTAAACCCGATTCGGGCCATCTTCACCTTTGGCGTGGAACATTTTCCGGTAACATTTCGAGTAAGGAGCATTTTATGAGCAATGACACAGGTAAGCGTCTTGAGGGCAAGGTTGCCATTGTCACGGGGGCTGTTTCTGGTTTAGGATTGGCTTCAGCCAGGCTCTTTGCGCAGCATGGGGCGAAGGTCGTAATTGTTGACCTGGATGAGCAGAAGGTAGCTCAGGTGGCGCACGAACTGGGCGATGAGCGCGCCTTCGGTTTTGCTGCCGATGTGACTGACGAGGTGCGCATCGAGCAACTGATCGGTGCCACCATTGAGCGTTTTGGCAAGATCGATATTTACTACAATAATGCCGGTGTGCCGCTCTCCGCTACTCCGGTCGAGGACATAGAGCTGGCGCGCTGGCATCGCATCATGGATGTCAATGCGACGGCTATTTTTATCGCGGCGAAGGCGGTGGTGCCGCAGATGAAGCGCCAGGGGGGCGGCTGCTTCATTGTGACTGCTTCTACCTCCGGTGAGCGTCCGCGACCGGGGTTGAGTGCCTATTCGGCCTCAAAGGGGGCGGCCATCGTACTGGTCAAGGCACTGGCTATCGAGTTAGCCCCGTTCAACATCCGTGTCAACGCCATCAATCCGGTGGCAGCAAACACCCCCATGTTGGAGCAGTTTGGCTTTGGTGCCACCAGGGAAGAGGCGGTACAGCGTTTCGCCGCCACTATTCCGCTGGGACACCTGGTCGAAGCCGAGGATGTAGCCTATGCCGCACTCTATCTGGCCTCGGATGAAGCGCGTAGCGTGACCGGCATCACGTTGAATGTCGATGGTGGGCGTGGCATTTAACATGCTTATGCCGGTGGAATGCTTTGCTTGAAATGGAACAGATTATAAGGATCATAGAGCGCCTTAATGCTTTGCAGGCGAGGCAGGTTCGCGCCGTAGTAGGCTTGTAGCCAGTTGGGTAGGTCGGGATCGATGTAGTTCTGGTATGCCTGTCCGCTGGCGTAGGAACGCATGGCTTGCCACGTACTGACGAGCCACGCGCGATTCGCCGTGACGACCGAAGGGGAAGCATTGGCTTGCCATCCTGCGTTATATTGCGCCGAGAAGAGCGCGTTGCGATGGACGAAGGCAGTAGCATCCGGTGCGACACGGTTGATCGCGCCGCCGTAAGCGTCCATGCCGATACCGCCGGTGCCGGGAGTAGACGATGCCTGTCGTTGGGCAATGGCGTTGACCAGAACCTGGATGCCCGCGCGTGGTAGGAGACTGGTAAAGTAGTCCGATTTGGCGGCGGCGGTGTCGCGCTGTAACGTGCCTTGCGGGTTCTGTGTGGGCAGGTGACATGCTGCGACGCTCTTGCCGTAGCAACCAGCTTCGATCATCATTGTATCGAACGGCGTTTCATTGTACACGTAGTTGTCGCTTGGGGATGTATTGATCTGGCTGGTTAGTTGTTGCAACAGCGGGTTGAGGCTGGTAGTGTTACCGACGTAGACGCCGTTCACACGCACCGTCGGCTGGCTCGCTCCGCTATTGGTCAGTAGAAGGCAGTTTGACCAGAGTTCATCTGGTGCCTGGGGTGCCCAGTGTTGCCAGGCATCGACAACTTCGATGGCGTTGCTCCAGGGCCAATCCAGTGTGAAGATGGCGAGCTGGGAGACAGTGTATGTCTGGAAAGTGAATGAGGTAACGACACCAAAGTTGCCCCCACCGCCGCCGCGCAGCGCCCAAAAGAGGTCGGGATGGTTGTTCGCGTCGCAGGTCAGGATGCTACCATCAGCGAGGACGAGCTGGGCTGAGAGCAGGCTATCACAAGTCAGGCCAAACTTGCGCCCGATCACGCCCGCGCCTCCGCCGAGGGTCAGACCCGCTATGCCGACAGTGGGGCAGGAACCAGCGGGAATAAGCACGCCATGTTGTGTTAGAGCCGAGTACACATCGACCAAACGGGAGCCGCCGCCGATGGTTGCCGTTCCCGCTGTGGTATCAACAGAAACCGTGTTCATGCGCGTCACATCGATCACCAGGCCGGTGGTAGTTGAATAACCGGCGTAAGAATGACCACCGCAGCGCGCCGCCAGGGGCAGGTTGAAGTGGCGCGCGAAGGCAAGGCACTGTTGCACATCGGCAGGTGAGGCGCAATAAGCGATAGCAGCAGGATGAATGCTGTCGAATTGCGTATCAAAGAGTTGAAGCGCGGTGAAATACTGGCTGCTGTCCGGCAGCACCAGCGTTCCCTGCAAGCGGTTGGCCAGCGCTGACCAGTCAGCGTCGGCGGGCGTGACCTGCACGGTTGGGTCGGCCTTCAATCTCGACGTGGCGGTCGGCGTTGAAATTGCACCACGCGCTGGTTGGCCCTGGCAGGCGGCAACCATGCTCGCTAGTATTCCTGTAGCACTCAGCGCGAGAAACTCGCGGCGGTCCATCTTCCCTGTTGTCTTCATCATCTTCCAGACCATACAGAATTTCACCTGTTTCTACTTCCTTCTTAAGTTAGCACGATAGCTTACAAGATAGGTAATACAATCTCCCTCGTTTTAGTGCTGAGCTTAGTACCTTTTACTGCTCATCTCCCAACAGCCTCACCTGGTGTGATTACATATGGTGTAGGTTCAGATAAAGCTATTCAATTTTTAAGTAATTCGTATCAGGTGCTAACATAAGCTTTGATGAGGTTGATTTGGCATTAGCTAGATAAAATGTTATATAGTAAATATCATCTCAGGTGCAAGGGAGAAAACTTATGGATAATCGATCTGAGGAAGCGCAAAATATAGGACAGCGCTTGCGTAAAGCGGGCTTAAAGATGACACGTCCGCGTCTGCTGGTGCTGGGTCTGTTACACGAACTTGGTGGACACCACACGGTAGATGCGCTTGTGGAAGAGCTGCATAAACGTAAGACTCCCTTGCCACGCGCCTCCGTCTATAATGCTATTGATTCTCTTGTCAGTCATGGCCTGGTTACGATGGCGGATGCTGGCCCCGGTCCCGCACTCTACGAAGAGTTCACCAACTGGCATCATCACTTTGTCTGTATCGAATGCGGCCTAGTGGTTGATATCCCCTGTGTGAAAGGTGAGAAACCTTGCCTGCTACCAGATGAGGTGCCGGGAGTAGTAGAGGAGACACAGATCATTTTTCGTGGTCGTTGCGAACAGTGCCTTGCGAAACGATAAGTACACAGCAAGGGAAGATACAGGAACCACGAGAGTACACCCCTAAAGATAGTGCTTGTGCTGCTCTTTTTTTTGTTGCCGTCGCGTGCCTGCGTGCTTGACACTGGCTAAATTTTGTGGTAAATTAGACAATGTATAAATAATCTGTCAAACGGCAGATCATTTGCTACCTCCCTTTGATCGCGTTAGCGAATTCTCGTACTAGAAAGCAGCAAGTTTAATGACTGATCAAAACGCGAAAAGGCCTCCTGTCACGACCACCGACGCCGGTATCCCTGTGCCCAGCGATGAATATTCCCTCTCTGTTGGCCCCGATGGCCCGTTGCTGTTGCAAGACCATTACCTCATCCAGAAAATGGCGCAGTTCAACCGCGAGCGGGTGCCAGAGCGCGTCGTACATGCCAAAGGCAGCGGCGCGTTCGGCTATTTCGAGGTCACAGCCGATGTGCGCCCGTGGACACGCGCCGCTTTCCTCAACACGGTCGGCAAACGCACCCCGGTGCTGGTGCGCTTCTCGACCGTCGCCGGGGAACTCGGCTCCGCCGATACGGTGCGTGACCCGCGTGGCTTCGCCATCAAGTTCTACA
>DAOTVZ010000021.1:0-29966 GCA_034436045.1 Ktedonobacteraceae bacterium
GGGGCTTCACTTCGCGGCTTCGCTCACCGCTCCGTTTCACCTTCCGGCACTGGGCAGGAGTCAGCCCCTATATGTCCGCTTGCGCGTTCGCAGAGACCTGTGTTTTTGATAAACAGTCGCTTGAGCCGATTTGCTGCGGCCTCCTCGCCCTCCTCCCAACGGAGAAAAGCTACTGAGGCACCCCTTCTTCCAAAGGTACGGGGTCAATTTGCCGAGTTCCTTAACAGGGGGTCACTCGTTCACCTGAAGGGATTTCTCCTTGCCTACCGGTGTCGGTTTGCGGTACGAGCAGAGAACACTCTGGGTAGAGGCTTTTCTCGGCGGCCTGGGGCCAGATGACTACCGATCCCTGACGGAACCTCGGCGCAACCGTTACGCACTGGAGACCGGGATTTGCCTCGGCCTCGCGCTTCGTGTTACGCACCGCTCCTGTTCATTCGAGCGGCTCATCCTCCCTACCGCGTCCCCCCATCCCTCACAGAGCGAGTGTCTCTGGTGCAGGAATACTGACCTGCTATCCATCGCCTACGACTGCTACGTCCTCGGCTTAGGTCTCGACTAACCCTGGGTCGATGAACGTTGCCCAGGAACCCTCAGGCCTTCGGTGTCTGTGATTGCCACACAGATTGCGCTACTCATTCCGGCATTCGCACTTCCACGCACTCCACCTGCTCTTGCGACCAGGCTTCCACGCACGTGGAACGCTCCCCTACCATCCCATCGGTGATGGGATTCACAGCTTCGGTAGGATGCTTGAGCCTCGCTACGTTGTCGATGCCACCGCACTCGATCAGTGAGCTATTACGCACTCTTTCAATGATGGCTGCTTCTAAGCCAACATCCTGACTGTCTGTGCGCGATAACACCCTTTGACACTGAGCATCCATTTTGAGACCTTAGCTGGTGATCTGGGTTGTTCCCCTCTCGACGATGAAGCTTAGCCCCCATCGTCCCACTCACGGGCCTATCGTTGTGGCATTCGGAGTTTGGTTGAGATCGGTAACTGGCACTCAGCCCCTCACCCATCCAGTGGCTCTACCTCCACAACACTATACCCGTGGCTGCACCTCAATGCATTTCGGGGAGAACCAGCTATCTCCGCGTTCGATTAGCATTTCACCCCTATCCACAAGTCCTCCCCCAGTTTTGCAACACTGGTGAGTGCGAGCCTCGATGGACTGTCACGTCCACTTCACTCTGCTCATGGATAGCTCACGCGGTTTCGGGTCGCATCGCCGCCACCTCGCGCCTCGTTCAGACTCGGTTCCCCTCCGGCTCCCCGACTTTACCGTCGGTTAACCAGGCGACGACGATGCACTCGCCGGATCATTCTCCAAGAGGCACGCCATCAGCCCTCTCGCACACGCGCGAGAGTAGCCTCTGACTGCTTGCGAGTACGCGGTTTCAGGGTCTCTTTCATCCCCCTCGCGGGGTGCTTTTCACCTTTCCCTCACGGTACTTGTGCGCTATCGGTCACTCCTGGTATTTAGCCTTGGAGGGTGGTCCCCCCTGCTTCCCACAAGGTTTCACGTGCCTCGTGGTACTCAGGATACCAGCTACCTTGTGCGCAACTTCGACTACGGGACTCTCACCCACTGCGGTCAGCCATTCCAGGCTGTTCGTCTCGCCCGCACGCGGTATTATGCTGGTCCTACAACCCCGCCTGCTCTCACGAGCCTGCGGTTTGGGCTGCTCCCATTTCGCTCGCCACTACTCTGGGAATCTCGCTTGATTTCTTTTCGTCGGGCTACTGAGATGTTTCAGTTCGCCCACTGCCCCCCACGATCCTATGCATTCAGATCGTGGTCTCCAGACATCACTCTGGAGAGGTTTCCCCATTCGGACTCTCAAGGCTCATCGCTTGCATGCAGCTCCCCTTGAACGTTTCGCCGGTCTCCGCGTCCTTCCTCGGCCAGGAGTGCCAGGGCATCCACCACGTACTCTGTGTAGCTTGCTGTGCTTTATCTACTGCTTGTCTTGATCTACGGCAAAATTGAAGAAAGACACTATTCCGTTGTTAAGCTGCCAGCGAAGTACTCCGACAACTAGAGAGTGGAAAACAGAGAAGCGCCAATAACGCGCACCCGTTGCCCACAACAGCTCTGATCGACCTGGGAGTGGATGAGCTTGCTGCCTCACCCTCAACAAGAAGAGGCGGCCTCGCTCTTAACAAGAAGAGAAAAAAGACGCTCATCAAAGCTCCCTAGAAAGGAGGTGATCCAGCCGCACCTTCCGGTACTGCTACCTTGTTACGACTTCACCCCAATCACCGACCCCACCCTCGACGCCTGCCTCCTCCTCCGAGGTTAGCTCAGCGGCTTCAGGTGTTGCCGACTTTCGTGGTGTGACGGGCGGTGTGTACAAGACCCGGGAACGTATTCACCGTGGTATGCTGACCCACGGTTACTAGCAACTCCTCCTTCATGCAGGCGGGTTGCAGCCTGCAATCTGAACTGAGATCGGGTTTGTTGGGATTGGCTCCCCCTCGCGGGTTGGCGACCCTTTGTCCCGACCATTGTAGCGTGTGTGTCGCCCAGAACGTAAGGGCCATGCTGACTTGACGTCATCCCCGCCTTCCTCCACGTTGATCGTGGCAGTCTCGTCGGACATCTGCAACCGACGACAGGGGTTGCGCTCGTTGCGGGACTTAACCCAACACCTCACGGCACGAGCTGACGACAGCCATGCAGCACCTGTGCCGCCGTCCCTTGCGGGCACGCCCATCTCTGGACGGTGCGACGGCATGTCAAGTTCTGGTAAGGTGCTTCGTGTTGCATCGAATTAAACCACACGCTCCGCTGCTTGTGCGGGTCCCCGTCAATTCCTTTGAGTTTTAACCTTGCGGTCGTACTCCTCAGGCGGACCACTTAATGCGTTAGCTGTGAGACTGAACGGGTCGATACGTCCAACCTCTAGTGGTCATCGTTTACTGCTGGGACTACCAGGGTATCTAATCCTGTTTGCTCCCCCAGCCTTCGCACCTGAGCGTCAGAGACGAGCCAGGACACTGCCTTCGCCCTCGGTGTTCTTCCTGATCTCTACGCATTTCACCGCTCCACCAGGAATTCCGTGTCCCTCTCTCGCTCTCAAGTCGCGCCGTTTGCCGAGACCCTTCCCGATTCACGCGGGAACTTTCACCCGACACGCACGCGACCGCCTGCGTGCCCTTTACGCCCAGTCATTCCGGAGAACGCTCGCCCCCTACGTATTACCGCGGCTGCTGGCACGTAGTTAGCCGGGGCTTCTTCCTGCGGTACCGTCGCTTCGTCGTCCCGCAGAAAAGCAGTTTACAACCCGAAGGCCGTCTTCCTGCACGCGGCGTTGCTCGGTCAGGCTTGCGCCCATTGCCGAAGATTCCTCACTGCTGCCTCCCGTAGGAGTCTGGGCCGTTCTCAATCCCAGTGTGGCTGGCCGTCCTCTCAGACCAGCTACCGATCATCGCCCTGGTGAGCCATTACCCCACCAGCTAGCTAATCGGACGCAGACTCATCTTCCAGCGCCTTGCGGCTTTGCTCGTAAGCATGCACTCACGAGCCTATGCGGTATTGTCAGCGATTTCTCGCCGGTATCCCTCACTGGAAGGTAGATCATCCACGCGTTACTCACCCGTCCGCCACTCCCTCTCCTTCCGCAGAAGAAGAGAGCGTTCGACTTGCATGTGTTAGGCACGCCGCCAGCGTTTCTCCTGAGCCAGGATCAAACTCGCCATCCATGATGATGCTTCCACTTCCCCTACTCCTCAAAGTAGCGATAGTGCTGAGCGATCCTTACCAAACGTTGCGCTTGGCTTTTGCTTGCATTGACAGAAACTGTTTGAGCAACAGTTGCTATCTGTTTTCCACTCTTCAGTTGTCAAAGTACATTCGCATCAACGCAGTATGAATGCCAAAGCCTACATACTGCGATTTCATTATGTGAAATAAGTGGTAGCCTCAAAGGAGATTTGCTTCAACAAAATAATCTTATGAAAGGTACTGCTTTATAAGCCGCATTCATAGCATTTAGCAGCATCAACAAGTGGAAGAGACTTCATTAAGAACAACACTTGGAATATTGTTTTTATTCCCACCTTCCATCCTTCATGGAAGAAGGAAGATAAAGAAATATCGCAGAAGTTTCGGTGTCACAGATATTAACACCACCGACATGGTGTTTATTCCCATATACCCAATTTTCTCACAAGGAAAAACTCGATAAGGATATTCGGTGTCATAAGTATGAACACCAATACCAGGCCAGATATTCCCATATTCCTATACTTTTTCTAAGAAAAACCATAGATGAGGGAACACAGCAGTAGCATGCATAATAACGCACATCATGTGAGGCTTATTTCCCCTCTTACCACTTCTTTAAGCTATCATAGACAATATTTATGCTGAGCATTCACCAGAATAATCACAACAATGGTAAAAGAGAGGGGTATTGCTTGACAGTTACATATTCAAACATTAAAATTTAAAATAGCAAATCTTATCTATGATTATCACAAGGATATCTATGGCTCACGTGGGTCTACTCGAAGATAATAGTCGGATCGCCAGGCTCTGTGCAACAATGTTGCACTACGCCGGGCATCAAGTAACAATCTACCAGCATCCGCTGGAGTGTCTCCAGGCATTGCTACCGCCACGCACACTTGCTGATGAACAACGATCATCAGAAGTTGAAACACACACGCCACCTATCGATGTGCTCATTCTCGATCTACATCTGCCGGATATAGACGGCATTGAAGTACTGCACTATCTACGCTCCTCGCCACACACACGCTATATGCCGCTGATTTTCTGTACTGCTGCCGCACCTCACGAAGTTGATCGCGCGCTTCAGATAGCGCCCAACGCTAGCTTTGTCGAGAAACCATTCAAGCTTCAAACGCTCATGGGGGCGGTAGCCAAAGCCGTCAAGGCACAGGTGTAAATACGCCTTCTACGCTCAACTCGCTTGAACAGGCATAACTCCATTCATGGAATCATGCCTGTTTTGTCTGTTTGCGCTACTGAGCAGAATTCACCGGCGTCTTTAGCAGATTATCCAGCGTGCTAAGACGAACACGATAGCTTTGCCGCTTACCTACATGTGGCAATGTGACCGCCTCAAGCGCTCCCTGTGAAATCCAGCGACGTACAGTGGTCGAGTCCACGCGCAGGCGGCGCGCTACCTCCGCAACGGTCAACAATTCCTCATCAAACTGTGATTTTGGCGATGATGCTCTCGGCATAAATCCCTCCTACTTTGGCGTATCTTGTATACACTGATATTGCGGTTTCTCCATAGGAGACGCCCGAATATCAGCTACTCATATGTATAAACGAAATAAACAAGCAAAAAGTCACGCCTTTACAAAAAAAGTAAGGCATATTCAAGACAAATAAAGAGAAATTTACCGAAGGACACAAGATGATTTCATATTATGAACTTCACTGCATTTGCTTTACTCTATGCGACACCTCACGAAGCAAGCGTTCTTGCGCGGGGGTAAGGACGGTTCGCACTAAATCAGTCATTGTCGTCGCAAAAGGCATCTCCCTATCAAACCATGATGCTAATTGCTGTTGCAATACCGCAAGAATCTCACCGTATTTGCGGCACTCCTTAACCAATTTGCAGCATTCCTCAGCCAGCCGCTCAATCTCAGGGGCATCCTCCGGTAACGCGGTCACAGCAATGATGCGCTCACCCAACTGAAGTAATAAGGTGTAGTGTTCGGGGTGCGCTACAAAGTAGTGGGCCAGTTCCATCATCGCCTCTCGATAGCCTTCAGGCCACTGCAAACTATCCAGCAGAGCGTTCGTCTTCATCTCCATTGCCCATAGTTCCGGGCTAATCTGTGCCAGCAACGAACCAAGTTGCTCTAAGACATACTGCACAGGTGGCGATGGCCGGTACGGCTCATCCAGACCCTTCATTCCTTCAGATGATTCTAAAAAATCTCTAATACGTTCTCGCCGTTCTTGCAACACACAGATTTGAGCCTCCAGTTCCTGGTCGAGCAGAAGCAATACCTCCTGCAAGGTTCGCTCTTGATCTACTGCACCAAGCACGCCCTTGATCTGTTGCAACGACAGACCCAGCGACTGCAATCGACGAATAGAACGTAAACGCAATACATCTTGTGCTGTATAAAGTCGATAGCCAGCAGCGCTACGCTCCGGCTCCCGTAACAATCCCATTTTATGATAATGGCGGATTGTCTTTGTTGTCACACCAAGCAGTTGTGCAAGCTCTTTAATATGTAAATGTGTTCTCAACACCAATTATCCCCCTTAATCTCTAACCTTGTCTGAATAACCGATGCAGGTAATATTGTGCGAAGGATAGCAAACCCCACAAAACTGCCAGATCAATGCCGACCAGCAGCATACACGCCAGCAGCAACGGCAGTTTCCACAGCAACACCAGCATGGTAACGAACAAAAGATACATCAGACCTATCAGCCAGAGACGACGTGGCGTAGAGGGCAATTGCTCTATCAAGAAGGCCTGCGCCGCTCCCTCCACTGCAATATTCAGGTCTTCATCCCATATGCTTCCCAATATGAGCAGTATCATCGGGCCTGAGATCAGCAATAACACCTGCACTAGCACCAGAATCATTGTGAAAAATGCGCTCTGTAGCCATCCCCCTAATGCAATGCCCAACACTATCGCCAGGCACCATAACGGCAACAAATATGTCAACAACTTTGCTCGCAATAAAGCTCTGGTCGTCAACGGTGCCGTAAGATACAGCGTCAATCTGTTCCCTTCACTGCCAAATGGACTGGGGGCGGCATCTATCAGGTTGAGCAAGACCACAAACGCCAGATACACCGCCATAAATACATCTCTGGTCATGCCACGCGAGGCAATCAGCGCGTAACACCAGGGAAACGGTAGCAGATAGACCAGCGTCACCGGAATGCGCAGCCAGTTCCAGGGGTTGCGCCCTTGATATAACAACTCTTTCACCAGCATTGCTCCAGTCACTGAACGCCACTTGCCCAGGCAGACACAAAGCCAGTTTATCACCAGGGAAGTTCGCGTATTGGAACGTCGCAATTGTCCTTGCAACGTATAAAAAGCTTTCTCGTAGAGTACACCGCAGAGCGATGCTCCTGGTCCCAGACATATCAGCAGACCCAGCAGCAGGAACAGATCGGACAGCAGTGGATCAGGCATGACGAATTGCCGTACAATGCTCAAAACCACCGCCGTTGTAGTTACAGCTATCATGCCTATTACAGCGCCAATACGTACCAATATAGGAGCAGGCCATAGATAGTAAATTACCAGAAGAGTACACAGCAGACAACATAGCGATATAAAGCAGCTACCGAGTATGCAAAGCGCAAGCCACGAGAGTAGCTGCCAGCCGGGTATCGCCGTCAACGCGCTTGCCAGCAACACCATCCAGATACCCGGCCCGTGCAGCAGAATGCTTGCAGATAGCAGCCAGAAGCGTTCGGATGACGTGAGTGGTAGAGTGAAGAGCAATGAGGCTTCCTGCTCGCTCAACCCATCACGCAACGTTGCTAGCACAGCCAGCATACCTATACCAAGCCAGCCACCGAGCAATACCAACCAGAGGTGATTCTGTAATTGTACGACTCCCTCCATTTGCCAGATCAATACTTGCTGATGCAAACTTCTGATGCCCCATATTCCTCCGACCAATGCAAGCAGCAGTCCAATACTCCATGTAACACGCATCCGCGTGTCGTAACGCCAGGCATTACACGTAGAAAGCACCTGCATTTGCACCAACGCCTGAAGCTTGCTCATGGCGATCACGGTAGAGCCTCCTCTTCCTCGGTGAGAGCAAAGAAAACCTCCTCCAGCTTGCTCGCCGCCGCGAGCTGACGCAACTCCTGCGTGCTACCCTCAGCGATCAACCGTCCCCGATGTATAATGCCTATACGATGACAGATTGATTCAGCCAGCGTAAGATCATGGGTCGAGAGAAAGATTGTGGTGCCATCACCAACTAGCTCCGCAAAGAGGGTCTTGAGCCGACGCATGTTACGCGGGTCAAGTCCATTAAACGGCTCATCCAGAATAAGCACCGATGGTTGATGCAACAACGCTCCTGCCACCACCAGCTTGCGTTTCATTCCAAAAGAATAGGTGTTACAGACGGTATCAGCTACATCAGTAAGATCAAGTAAAGTCAGCAAATCGGTGATACGCTGCTCTACCCCCCGCTGCGATAAACCACGCATTTGCGCTAGAAAAGCGAGAAATTCGCGTCCCGTCAGCCGTTCATAGAGGATGGCGCGATCAGGCACATAGCCATACACCCGCTTTGCCGCGACTGGTTCTGTCCACACGTTATGACCGAGCAGCCAGGCCTCTCCACCATCAGGTTCAAGCAATCCGACCAGCATCTTCATCGTCGTCGTCTTCCCAGAGCCATTCACACCAAGAAAACCGTAAATCTCTCCCCTCCGCACTGCTAGATTTATTGCCTCTACAGCCACCTTACCATGAAACGAGCGCGAAAGATTTTTTGTCCACAACGCCAACTGTCCTCCTTGCATTGGTGCCGAAAGCGACAGCGCTGCGTCCTCTCGCACCTCGATCACCGTTTTTTCACGGCTCGTAGCAGAAGACAGCGAGGCAGATACAGATACGTGTAAAGCTGCTAGCAGTTCATCACGTTGATCGACATTAAACAAAATGTATCTCACCTTGCCCTCTGTTCGATTCAGGCGGAAGGGACATGCTTCATTCAGCGTAAGTAATATCTGCCCATCCTCTGAAAAAACCATTGTAATGCGTTGCCTGCGCGTATCAAGCGTGCCGCGTAACGGTTGCTGACCTTGCAATCGCTCATGGGCAGGACGTGCAGACTTAATCGCATCACGTGGTACTTCAATACGACCCAGACCGTAGTGCAGAATGAGATGTGTAGCAGTTAAGCAGTGCTTTGTCCATAAAGCTGATAGAATGATTCTAAAAATCAACAAATAGAGAAATAATACTAGAGCCAACAAAAATAGCAACTTGAGCCAGAGCAGATGTATCAGCAACGCAATCAGGGCAATAAGAATGCTACCCTCAATCCCAACCAACACTAACCAAACGGTAACTGCGTTAAGATAGCTTCTCTTGTGCGCCTGGTAGGTAAACATCTGTTCGCCCGATACCTTCTTCATTAAAAGAGCCTGCCTTTCGTTCTATCTTTGTCATTTCAGTCCTCTCTTCCTAAAGCCTAGCATAAAACATTGCCCTGAGGGTAAGGTCAAGGTTCATTCGCATAGCACAATAATTCATGGTCGGCTATGTGGTACCATATAACCAACGGGTGGATATTCTCCTCATGATAGAGATAACACATAAACAACTTTCGTGATAATTAAGGAATTAGGATGAGAGAGCGATGCTGAGATTTGATCGTCAGGGATTAATTCCCGCCGTGATACAGGACGCCGATAGTGGCGAAGTGCTGATGGTCGCCTTCATGAACGAAGAGGCACTGCAACGCACACGAGAAACGGGATACACACATTTTTATAGCCGCTCGCGCAACACCATCTGGCGCAAGGGTGAGCAGTCCGGTCACGTGCAACAGGTACACGAAATTTTAGTCAATTGTGAAGAGAACAGTCTACTCATTCGCGTGACGCAACTCGGCGATGCCGCCTGTCACGAAGGTTACCGCAGTTGCTACTATCGTCGCCTCCTGCCCGATGATAGCTATGAAACTATTGCCGAACGTATTTTTGACCCTACCGTGGTCTATCACACCACCACAGCAACAGTCAGCATAGACCCACACACAGAGCAACAACTGGAACACATGTTGCGCCAGCTTTACACCGTCTACCAGCTTCTCCGCGACCAGGACATGAGTCAGCAATCACATACTTCGCGTCTGTTGCAAGAGAGGGATACGACCTATCTTGAGGCACGCCTGGCCGACGAATTACAGGAGCTAACCGGAGTGCAAAGAGGCGACCATGTGCATAAAGGTCAGCAACCAGATACCATTTTAGAAGGCAGCCAGGTCGGTTACTGGCTTTTCTTATTGGCATCCACCCACTATCTCGGCTATAATGATATTCTACCCCACCGCGCCTTGCTGGAAGGCTACACCGCTCAAGAGAGCGAGGAGCAAGCAATGGAACGGCAACAGGAGTGCCTCCGCTTGCTTGCCACCGGCCAGGGCGACGCGGTAGCACGTGGTATACAACAAGGTTTTGCCTTTATAGGCTGGGCTTGCGCACAGGCCCAGATCAGTCCCCTGGCTCCCGCCGAGTACGACCTGGCACAAATGCAGCGCAAAGACTTAGTCGCAGGAGAATGAGTAATATGAAACCGGTACGCGCGGTCATCTTCGACCTGGGTGGAACGTTGATTGATTGGCCCGACTGGGACGATGACATTGAGAGACGCTGGGGCCTCTCTTACAACTACCTCATCACAACTCTCCCAGACAAGCCGTGGCCCGACTGCGAAACCTACGTGCGTGCTATGCGCGCAGCAGAGAAGTATCACTGGCAACAGGTCACGGAACGCCAGGCCAGCAGCACACCCACTGCTCTAATACGCGATGGTTTTCAGCGCATGGGCCTGGAGATTGGCGAGCAAGCAGTACTGACCGCCCTCGATGGCTATGCCCATGCTATCGATGGCTGGGCGGTCATCTTCCCTGATACCCTCCCAACCCTGCAAACATTACGCGAACGCGGCTACCGCCTGGGACTTCTCTCCAATACGTGGTGGGCAGCAGAATGGCATAACGCGGAACTGGCTCTGCACGGATTGCAACATTTGCTCGACTTCATTGCCTATACCTCTGATCTGCCACACTCCAAACCACATCCTTCCGTCTTTCACTATGTTGCGCAGCACCTGGGCGTGTCCCCAGGAGAATGTATCATGGTGGGAGATCGCTTGATAGATGATATTGGCGGCGCGCTCAACGCAGGTATGCGTGCCATCTGGCGTCAAAATGACTATCCCTGGCCCAAACCCGACTCTATCAAACCAACCGCTACCATTACAACGCTTTCCGAACTCCTACCCATCCTCCAACAATGGCAATAAGAATAAGCCCACGCCTTAGCCCCGGCTGTTCGCTCTGCTCGATGGCGGAGAAGCGTAAACGAAAAAGCTGCTCCTTAATGAAAAGGGAAATTGCCTTTAGCCCTTCATCGAAGATATCAAAAATTTCAGAAAAATTCTTTTGTATCCCAAAGGTATCTTTGCATCAACCATTCAGTATTATCTTGACTGCTGGTCTACGGGCCACTCATGCTCTAATATGGCATAATACAACGTATCCCACCAGCGATTTTTCATCCACTCGCTCTCGCGGAAATGTCCCTCAAGCTTCATGCCGAGCCGCTCCATCACACGCGCCGATGCTACGTTCTCGGCAATACACTGCGCCCAGATACGGTGTAGACGCAATTCACGGAAACCAAAGTCCAGTAAGGCTCGCGCCGCCTCAGTAGCATACCCATTGCCCCAGTAGTGGTCATCCAGCTCATAACCAATATCCGCCTCGCGTGCATAAGCCGTCTTCATCCGAATGCCGCAATTTCCAATCAACAGTCCTGTGCTTTTCAAGGTAATCACAAGCTGAAACTTGCGTCGCGGTCGCTCCTGTTGCCAGAGCATAAATCCTTGCACGAAATTACGTACATCCGCCTCCGTTCTCTGTGACCAGGGATTGTAGCGCAGATAGTGCGGGTCGGATTGGTACGCGAGGATGGGCCGCCAATCATCCTCTTCAAATTCACGCAGAATCAGACGTTCCGTTATCAATTGCATGATATCCCACTTTCTTTATTTCCATCCTGCTGGTCTTCATCTTCTCATAAGAGGTTTACTATAAAATACCCAAAAACACACTCAAGAGTTGCATTTATCAGACCTGAATACTATTCTCACCGGTAGATGCGACGTAAAGGCCAGATCAGCACCTCCTGCCGGTGCGCATAATGCAAAAGCGGAGCCATATCAGGCAAAGGGATATGATGAGAGTGAGTCATACTGTTATGTATCACCTCCCACTCTGCGCGCTGCAAAGCCCATTGGGCATGATGGATGTCACCGCGATACAGGCGTGAACCCACGACAGTATAGAGTGCGTATCGCTCGGTCAGCCAGAACAACAAAGAGCCGCGTTCAGCATAGGCTACCGGCTCAATAGGACGATACAAAGCCATAAATTCAGCCGATGGCGCGCCTCGATGTGTGCGCACACTCTTATAGTGTACCTCCTCTGCCATGCGCTGACAATGCATATGTGCATTATAATACGGCAGGTGAAACAGTGAACGCGCCAGGGCGACCGCAATAGGATTGCCAGCATCCAGGCTAAAAAAGTAGACACCCGGTATCCCATTGACCGTCACATATGTGCGCACGTTGAGTTCTGGAAACGCGGACAATCCTCGTACTGCGGGTAAGCCACGCGGCGTGACGTGGCTCATACGAAACGGTACGACCGCCACCCAGGCTTCGCCTTCATAGGTATCCAGTGGCAACACAGCAGGAACAAGTGGGCGCAACATCTCCGGGGCTAGCGGCCAGTGAGCAAAGAGCAACTCATGCCAGATCTGCGTCATCACCCAGGGGCCACGCGGCAATGGCCACTCACGATGTTGTACGTTCTTTAACAATGCAGTTGTATCCATACACAGTCACCTTTCCCATAACTTTACAGTGATTACCAATAAGATACACTAACTTCGCCTCGGAAAAAGGTGGGCAAACACACAAAAAAGGAAGAGGCGCGATACAGTTCACGCCTCTTCTTTCGTGACCTCACTCCATTCTCTCAACCCGCAAGGCACTGATTGGTATAGACCTGCGCGAGATTTGCCACCGGCTTGATAATCTTCTGCGCAACCAGAAACTGTTCCATCGCTTGCCAGGTAGCACTATCGTTATAGCCCAATTGCCCATTGTTGCTCTGCCAGATCGGAATTGTCGCCTGTAGCACCTTCGCTGCCTGGGCTGTGTTCATCCCCGGTACATAGCTTTCGCTGATCGTTAGCGCTTCAGAGGGATTACTGATGACCTCCTGTACCCCTTTGAGCGTCGCCTGCACAAAGCCACACACCATCTTCGGCTGACTCTGATAAGTAGCATCCGTTGTAATAATGCCATTCGAGACGAGCGGCTGATAGTTCGAGACATCAAAGGTGCGCACAGGCATTCCATGTTCCTGCAACTGGAGTGGCTCATTATTGGAATAGCCCACTACCGCATCAACTTTGTGCGTTAGCAAAGCCGCCACCTGCGTAAAGCCAATCGACTCCAATTTCACATCTGAGGTGGAAAGATGCGCACTATATAACAGACCCAGCAAACCAGTGTAGGTCGAACCATACAAACCCGGCACACCAATCGTGTGCCCCTTGAGATCGGCTAATGTCTTAATCGACGAGTTCGCAGGCACAATCAGGCTCACCGGATATTTCTGGAAAATCGTGCCAATATCAATCACTTTAACACTGCTATTGGCGCTCATGGCCTCCAGTTCTTCGTCGCCGCCCGCGAAGACAAAGGTATTTTTGCCTGCGATCATCGAGCCGATCAAATCCGGCACAATACCATGATGGAAGGTCACATCCAAACCAGCCGCTTTATAGTAACCCTTCGCTTGCGCCACATAGAAAGGCGCGAACTGAATGTCCGGCACATAGCCCAGACCAATTGAGACAGCCGTCAAGCTGGTCGATGAAGATGAGGACGAACTGGCACCAGTGGTTGTGGAATTACTGCCACAGGCGGCCATCAGTAGACTGAAAACAGTGATGAAAGCTAAAAAAGGCGCAATATAAGATAAACGATGACGTATCTGCATCGCAAAGCTTCTCCGTTCGGTAGTAATGTGTGTTGTACGCTCTAGTAGTAGATGCGCTCTGCCAATTTAGCAAGCAGCCATGTCGCGGCATAACACAGCGCGGCTAGCGTCGCCAGCACAATCAACGTGGCGAACATGAAGGACATATTGTATTGATTCTTGGCCTGCACAACCAGCGCACCAAGTCCCTGGTCACCCCCACCCACAAATTCACCGACAATCGCACCCATAATTGAGAGCGTGAAGCCAGTACGAATTGAGGTGAGAATAGCAGGTAGCGCCAGCGGGAACTCAATATGTGCCAGCATAGACCAGCCAGATGCCCCTTCGACACGCGCTGCATCGGCAAGAGTCGCATCAATGGTCTGCACCCCCAGAATAGTATTCATGACCATAGGGAATAATACCACCAGGGTACAGATCACCATATTAGGCAACAGGCCATAGCCAAGCCAGATTTGCAACAGGGGAATAATCACCAGTGCCGGAATCGCCTGGCCTGCTGATAGATACGGCTGTATCGCCGCCGCTAACAACCGCGATTTCGCCAGTCCATATCCCAGGGGCAAGGCCACAAAGAGCGCAATCAAGAAGCCAAACAGGCTCTCTTGCAGCGTCACCAGAGCATTGCTCCAGTAGATGCCCGTGCTAATACCACTCCACAAGCTGGCAAAAACATCACCCGGCGCAGGAATGATGATACTGGGAATACCCCCTGGCCTCGTAGCAAAATACCAGCCGAGCAGCAAAACTAGCCCAAGTATCACTGGCGGTATCGTGGTGAATATACTCCCTATAGGGAGCATGGCTGATGCAGCCGAAGGTGCGTGGTCGTTACTGGCAGGGATACGCCCTCCATTCCACGCATAGACATACTTACGCACTTTGAGTGTGCTACGCTCTGGCGTAGATGTTGTAACACTCATAACATACCTCAGTCATCAAGCTACTGAAATCTTCCCGCAAAGCACGGAAAAACCCCAATCAACTGACCTGAGAGGCATGTGAGGGAGATGAAGGAAGACCATTGCGCGTCTTGCCCGCTCCTACGTGCATAGAGCGATGAGGTAAGAGGTAGACACACATCAACCGACCGTGCAATGACGGCCAGCCATCATTGACAATGATCCATTCATAAACCTTCTCCCATCCGGACTATACCGTCGGCCTCGGCTTCACACCGAATCTGTCCAGCAAGCCGCCTTGCGACCGCTTGAGAACTCGCGGGCTTGCGATCCTCTCGCATACCGCCGGTCGGGAATTGCACCCTGCCCCGAAGGTCTTCTTACTAAAAATAAGTATGCCACAAATTGTCCGCTTGATGCAAGGGATAAAACACCACGAAGGTATTTTATGCCCTTGCTCTACCGCTAGCGATTGGTGGCTTTGTGGAACTCCTCAGCATAGGCATAGCCATGTTCCTTGCCTATCTCAGCGCAGCGCGTGCGAATCCACTGCTCAATATCGCTGAAATGGTCAGATACCTGGCTGGCATGCGCTTTTAGCGCCTCCATCTTAATATCGATGGTTTCGCTAATATCCTCCACATGATTAATCACGGGCGCACCTGTGAAGTAGACCTCAGACACCTTATGCGGCCTGTATCCCTCGGCCATTAGCTCTGGAAAATCCCAGGGATTTTGTGACGCCGGATAGATCGCCTCAATAGCTGCACGCCCCGCCGCCAGATGATCGGGATGATGACGCCCAATGCTATAGGGATTCCAGGCACGATCCGGCGACTGGCAGATCACACGCGAGGGCCGATACTGGCGCAGCAAACGCACCAGATCACGCCGCACCTCTAACGTAGGCTGCAACTGCCCATCAGGATAACCCAGGAAAAAAGTATCTTTCAACCCCAATATCTTACCAACCGCCAGTTGCTCCTGCTTGCGTGTCTCAATCGTCCTCTTGCGCGCATCTTCACTGAGATCGGTGGCATCATCGGAACCACCACCGCCCCCATCAGTGCAGAGGACATAATAGACATCCCAGCCCTGTCTCACCCACGAGGCTACCGTGCCCGCACAGCCAAACTCGGCATCATCGGGATGCGCCATAATGACCATTGCAACCTTATTCTCTTCTTGTTGTGCCATTCTTCTATTTCACTCCTCCTAATTTATTACTGAATCCAGCATTGTTTACCGGCACGTATCCTGTTCATTCTTTTCTGTCAATACGACGAGCAATGCACCCATAATGGCGAGATTCTTCAAAAAATGTGTCTGATGAGTCGCTCGTCCGGCAGGTGTCTCCTCTTTCCAGAACGGATGACCAACAAAGGTCGTCGGTATCAGTGATCCCAACAGTACCAGTGCAGCGAACTTCGGCAGGATATTCAGCGAAAGCAACGTTCCTCCAACCGTCATGACCGCCCCATTCAAAATCGTCGCCTGGCGTACCTGGGGAATGCCCGCTGCTGCGACCTTTTCCGCGCGTCCATCAGGATTGATGAATGTGTTCGATCCTCCAGAAATGAAGACTAACCCTAACAGAAAATGACCGAGTGCCTTCATCATTCACACATCTCCTCTCTATCGCTTTCCCTTTGAACACAAAGATATCAGGAGTACGCCATCTTATTCCTGATTATATCGCGTTTTCCAACCAGTCAGCGTTTCATCGCCTCCTTCTTACATGTGAGCAAGTTATATCCCATGACTATAGGAAATCAAAACATATAGCACGTGCGGCAGCTTGCTTCTGTAAACGCGACCGCCCACCAGCTTCTACCTCCAGTGGGCGGTTCTTTCTCATCGCTTTGCCCTCAAAGACTGATTGAAGGTTGCGGTAAAGGCCAGGATCAATTGCGGGATACACAGCAGCACAACAGACCAGAAAGGCCCGACAAACTGGAGTAACACCCCTGTCACCCAGATGCCAAGCGGCTGTCCGCCAAAGGAGATGAGCCGAAAGACGCTATTGACGCGCCCTTGCAGGGCATCGGGAATGATCGAGAGGCGATAACTATACTGCATTACAGTATAAACTGGCACAACCATAAAGCTAACTGCGTTGACAATGCCAAGCCAGAGCGGAGTAGGAGCCAGTGCGTAGGAGAGCCATGAAATCGCCCATATCCACGCCGAAACGACGATGACACGCCTGAAACCAAAACGCTTCTCCAACGGGCTGGCGAGGATGGCCCCGACAACACTGCCAATGCCGCCAGCCCCGATAATCAGACCAATAGCAAATGCCGAGGCGTGCTGGTGTTGCGCGATGACCTCCAGGATCAGAATATAGCCATAGCAGGGCGTGGTCAGGCCACAGGTCAGAATTGCCAGAAAACGAATGAGCGGATTGTGCCAGAGCCACGCCAGTCCCTCTTTCACATCCAGCCACAAACTCGCTACTGTAATAACATGTCTGTCGCGCTCCTCCTGAAATTCCCTACTAATAAAAAAGAGCGAAATCACAGAAACAACGTAGGAGATAGCATCAGCGATAAAAGGCCACATGCGTGCCAGGCCATAGAGTAACCCGCCTAGTGATGGCCCTAGCAGTAACGCGCCTGAATATAGGGTCTGATCGACGCCGGTGGCATTGGTAATCTGTTCCTTCGCTACCACGCGCGGCAATGATGCCGCTTCCGCCGAGTTAAAGAACACAAACAACGTACCCTCAACCAGCGAAACAATGTAGAGCTGAAGATAGCTCAGCTGACCGAGGAACAACGCCACCGGAATACTACCCAGCGCGATAGCTCGCCCCATATCACACAGTATCATCAGACGTTTACGATTCCAGCGATCTACCAGCGCGCCCGCAGGCAGTGATAATAGCACATAGGGTAGGCCGCGCACCCCGGTAATCAACCCCGCCTGTAACGGTGAATGCGTCAGTGCCAGAATCAACAGAGGAAACGCTACCAGCGAAACAGAAGTGCCAACCGAGGAGACAAGTTGCCCACCCTCTAACAACCAGAAATCTCGGTTGCGCCAGAGCGGCACTGCCGACCCCACTTGTGCTGTTGGTATCTGCCCATTATTATCTTGTTCACACATATCCTGAGAAAGTGACATAGATGACTGCTCCTGAGCATTACTTTGAGAAGCACAAACGAGACGTGAAGGTGTTCGCGCCGGAGATTTTATCCCAGGACGCACTGCACTGTCGTTCTCAGGGCAAAAGGGGAAAGTTCGGAATGCAAAGCCCGACAACGCGCATCCAGGCAGCGCGCACCGGACTGGAGAAAGAGAGGCAGAAAAGCAGCAACGTAATACCACTACGATAGCTGATACATAGTATCCGATGTCACTTCGCTATCGTGCCATCGCCACTTTATGCCGCATAAGCCCGGCGTGAACGCTTATGCGGCGGTTAAGCTCATTTGCACATAAGTCGTGCTACGTAGATACTTGCGAATCTTCATATTGTGCATGCTACCATGCCACACAGCTACCTGTCAAGCAGAAAAGAGCGCCACTGAAATGTGATAAAATGGAAGAATAAGAAGGGAGCGGAGTGGAAATATTTTTTTAGCACATACACTCATACCCCAATCGTTGTATCGTCTCACCTATCAGGAGGCATCTATGTCTGACAGCAATTCCCACCTCACTATTCCAGGCGAAAAATCGCGCGCGTTAATGGCCCGCCGCCAGCAATTTGTCGCGCGTGGCGTCTCCAGCACGATGCCTGTTTTCGCCGCCAAAGCCGAGGGGGCCGTTATCGAGGATGTTGACGGAAATCGCTTTTTCGACTTCGCCGGTGGCATTGGCGCTATGAATATCGGGCACAGCCGCCCGGAAGTGGTCAAAGCCATCGCTGAACAGGCTGAAAAATTCACGCATACCTGCTTTAGCGTCATGATGTATGAACCCTACGTAGCACTGGCCGAGCGCCTGACAAAGATCACCCCCGGCGATTTTCCCAAAAAGGCCATCTTCTTCAATAGTGGGGCCGAGGCCGTCGAGAACGCCGTCAAGATCGCTCGCTATGCTACCGGTCGCCCGGCGATTATCGTTTTTGACAATGGCTATCATGGACGCACTCTGATGACTATGACCATGACGGCAAAAGTCAAACCCTATAAATATCGCTTCGGCCCCTACGCGCCAGAGGTCTACCGCGCGCCATTCCCCTACCCCTATCGTATGGATATGACGCCGGAGCAGGCCTCGCAAGCCTGTCTGAAAGAGCTTGAGCGCATGTTCGTCGGCGAGGTTGCCCCCGACCAGGTCGCAGCGGTCATCATCGAACCGGTACAGGGCGAGGGTGGCTTCATGATTGCACCTCCCGGCTTCTTACGTGATCTCAAAGCTTTGTGCGAACAACATGGTATCCTCTTTGTTGCCGACGAAATTCAGACCGGCTTCTGTCGCACTGGCAAGATGTTCGCCGTTGAGCATGATGGCGTCGTCCCCGATCTGCTCATCATCGCCAAGTCGATGGGCGCTGGCATGCCGATCAGTGGCGTCATTGGACGCGCCGAACTGATGGATGCACCCCCTCCCGGTACACTAGGCGGTACCTACAGTGGCAACCCGGTGGCCTGTGCCGCTGCACTGGCCGTGCTTGACATCTACGAACGCGAAGACCTAGCCACCCGCTCGCAGCAGGCTGGCAAGGCCGTTCTTGACACGTTTACCCGCCTGCAAGCACGTTACGATTTCATCGGTGACGTGCGCGGTCTGGGTGGCATGGTCGCAATGGAACTGGTCAAAGACCGCCAGAGCAAAGAGCCAGACGCACAACGCACTGGTGCCATTCTCAGCGCGGCCCACGAACGCGGCCTGGTGCTGATCCGCGCCGGTATGTATGATAATGTGGTGCGCGTACTGGTGCCGCTCAACATTACCGATGAACAACTCCAGCAGGCCCTGGCTATTCTCGAAGATGCCGTCGCCAGCGTTGCCAGCCCGGCTACTGCACCCGCCGACTAAAACCGCGTCAACTGCTACCATTCGCCGCGCTCAACCATCGCAATAAAGCGTTGCTCTAACTCGGTTGTGCGCGGCCCCGGCTTGCCATTACCAATCACCAGCTCATCGATCTGCACCACAGGCACAATCTCTTTCGACGACGAAGTGATAAAAGCTTCATCGGCCTGGGCCAGTTCCTCAAACTGAATGGGCCGCTCCTCAATGGCAAAACGCCCCTGCGCCAGCGCCAGCACTACATTGCGCGTTATACCGATCAACACACCCTCGCGTGGTGTGATCAGCGTATTTCCCTTGAACACAAAAAAATTGCTCCGTGTTCCTTCAAGCACGTGCCCCTCTTCATCGACAAAGAGCGCGTCAGCAGCCCGGTGTCGTTCGGCTTCTTTGAGCGCGCGCACCGCTGCTATATAGTTCGTCGTCTTGGCTTCCGGCGTCGTGCGTTGCAGGCGCGTCGTAATCACCTTGTAGCCACGCGCGAAACGCTCCATATCACGCTCACTAAGAGGCGTAATCAACACCGCTAACGTCGGCTTGCCGATAGGCAAGATACCATCCTCGCTCTCCCCGCCCGTCACCAAAATGCGAATGGCCGCATGCTTATAGGTATTTCGCTCAATAGCCTCTTGAATGACACCAGCAATAAAATCGCGTGTATACGGTATCTCAAGATCAATTAGCTCGGCGGAATGCATCAGCCGATTGAGATGCTCGGCGAGATGGAATGGACGACGATTATACGTGCGCAGCGACTCGAAGACACTGTAGCCGCGTAAAATGGCAACATCATTGATTGATAACGTGGCCTCATGGGGATGAACCCAGCGCCCGCCAACATACCAGAGGGCCTGCATATCCATAGGTATCCTACCTCAACAACATAAACTAGAGTATCAGTTACTCCTTAGCGATGATACCACAAACTGTCTAACTTTCTGGCACGTCAACCGTATACCTGGTGTAGTCGTCAAGAAGAAAGAAAAGGCGACGGGATAGAAGAAAACCTATCGAATGACTGTGATCAATAAGACAATATAAATAAGGAGAATAGTTATGACCCAGACAGATCCCAACAGTGTTGAGCAAAAGACCACCTATGAAGAACTACAGGTTGTAGGCGAACAACTGCTGGCGAAGGTCAAAGAACTGCTGCACGAGGGGAACGTGCGCCGCATCATCATCAAACAGGAAGGCCAGACTATCATGGAGATTCCGTTGACCGTCGGCGTGGTTAGCGTGATCGTCGCACCTATGCTGGCCGCCATCGGTGCCATCAGCGCCCTGATTACGCAATGCTCTATCGAGGTCATCCGCGTTGAGCGCACCGAGCCTCCCACAACAGGCAAATAAATCTACCTGACACCCGATCTCAGCAAAAAGTGCTATAATATATCCAGTGCAACCGCAAGACTTAGCGGTTGCACTGGATGTTTTTACAGGCAAGCATAAAAATCATATTTTTCACGTGCTTTTAATGTATTAGCAGCAAAGGAGTACATCGGATGCCAGTTCCAACACAGGCCCTGTTTGATGCCTTCAGCAACGCTCCAGCACAATTCGCGTCTATCTTGCAGGAACTCACGGAAACACAAATACAGTATGTTCCCGCTACCGGCGAGTGGAGCATCCACATGATTATCGTCCATCTGGCCGATAGCGAAGCAGTCGGCTACTGGCGTCTGCGCAAAACTATCGCAGAACCCGGCTCCACGCTGGACGTTTATGATGAAGCTGCATGGGCCGAACGCCTCTCCTATCAGACGCAGAATCGCGAAAGTGCGCTCGCCATCTTTGCTGCATTACGCGCATCCAATGCCGCTTTGCTTCGTTCATTACCCGACGAGATGTGGGCATTGAGCAGCACCCATCCCGAACGTGGGGCGCTCAGCCTCTACGATCTTTTTCAAATCTACCTGGAACATGGACAGATACACCTACAGCAAATAGAGCAAATCAAACGTCTCCTGTACTTGCAACAATAAGGAGAGTATTATGGTAATGCTGCTCAAAGCGCGCGGTAAGACGAACCGCACACAAAACTACGTCCTCATCGGCCTGGGCATCCTCTATCTGCTCGGAGCCTTGCTACTACATCTCAACCCTTATACCTATCCCCTCGGCCTGCTCTTAGCCGGTCTGGGCATATTAGTGGCCGCCATCTTTAATCCCTATCGCCTGCTACTGGCCGGTATTCTCGTCTCACTGATCGGCCTTTCCAAGTATTTTCAATTCGCCCACACCATTCCCAACGGCGGGGACACCCTCTACCTGGCCATTGGACTGGCTCTCTTGGCTATCGCGCTGGCGGCCCGACGCGGCTACATCGGGCGCGGCCCCATCACGCCCGCGCTCATCGTGCTGCTCGCCGGACTGATCGAATATCCTCCTACCTTCCGCCTGTTTCCGGCAGGCATGGTACCTTTTGTCCTCTCGCTCTGGTTCCCCGGCCTGCTCCTGCTCATCTTAGGCATCATTTACCTGTTCGTACCTGCTCGACCGCACTAGCTTGTAACGATGGTAGAGAGCCAGTGGGAAAAAGATCATGCCGAATATCGAGATATATCTTCCGCAAAGATTTCTGCATCGAAATAAGTAAGCGGTTAAAGTTTCTTCCAATTCTGACATCTGTCAGTCAGGATTATTGGGCGGGAAAAGAAGAGTATCTTCATCAGTTGTTGCATCTGATGTGAAGCATAGTGTATACTCTTGTTGAGATTCAGTGTAGCATTACACCGCCTTGCAGGAGGAACTATCGTGAACAATGCAAACACGGAGAAGATGGTGCTTGTTCAAGTCGTTCCAGTAGAGGACAGGTCAAAAACAGGCTGAAATGCTGGAAAGGATAGCAGAGGATGGAGGTACAATTTTCCTCCCTCATCACCTGTCCGGTTGTGTTCGGTCGGAACCAGGAACTCAAGGCCCTCCGCTCGCTCGTTGAGCAAGTACGAAGCGGAGAGATGCAGATAATCCTCGTTTCCGGCGAAGCCGGTATTGGCAAATCCCGCTTGGTAGCCGAGGTTAAAGCCGCCGCCACGGCTCACGGCTTTCTGCTGCTAGAGGGACAATGTTTCCAGACCGACCGCGAGTCTCCCTATGCGCCGCTGCTGGACCTCTTTCGCGCGTATTTCGCTCGTTGGACTTCAACCGTCCATACAGACCCCACGCACGCCTTCGCCTCCACGCTCTCGCACCTGCTACCTGAGCTGGCGCTGCTTTTCCCCGACCTGGCGGCTCTGCCCACGTCTCCTGCTGGTGATCCCGAAGAGGAGAAGCGCTACCTCTTCGCTGTCATGGTCCATTTTATCGCGGAGCAAGCTATACAGCATCCCGTGTTCCTCATGATAGAGGACATCCACTGGTGTGATGACTTGACTCTGGAATTGCTGCTGCATTTAGTACGCCGTTGTCGGCGGGTACCACTGCTCTTGCTCGCCACCTATCGCCACGAGGAACAGCACCCACGCTTAAGGCGATGGATAACCCAACTGGATCGGGAGCGTGTGGTACAGGAATGCTCGCTCAAGTGCCTGTCACGGGATAACGTTGCGGGTATGATTCGCGTCATGCTGAATCTGCAACAGGAGGTCAATACTGATCTCCTCGATACCATTTACACCCGCTCCGAGGGCAACCCTTTCTTCGTTGAAGAACTCCTCAAATCGCTCATGACCTCAGGAGAGTTAGCTTCTGTTGATGGAACCTGGAAACTCACTACACACCATACTCTGATACCTCGTAGTGTTGAAGAAGCCGTACAACAGCGTATTGCATACTTAAGCACAGATGCCAGACGTCTTGTTACGCTTGCGGCTGTGGCAGGATACCGCTTTAACGTCACCTTGCTTCGGGAAATATTGCAGTGCGAGGAAGGACAGTTATTGGCTCTGCTCAAAGAGGTGATGATAGCCCAACTGGTGGTAGAAGAGGCCACTGACCAGTTTGCCTTCCGCCACGCCCTTACTCAGGAAGCTATTATGGCCTCATTGCTACTTCGTGAGCGCCAGGGAATGCATCGTCGCATCGTCGAAACCCTGGAGCGGCTTTGTAACTCTTCCCCCACTTACCGAGAGCGCTATCTGGAAGAGCTGGCTTCACACTCCAATGCAGCGGGTCTATGGGAGCAGGCGCTAGCCTATGCACAAGAGGCGGGCAAAAAAGCTTTGAGGCTCTACGCCCAGCAGACCGCCATCGACCACTTTACTCACGCCATAGAAGCAGCCCACCACCTTTCCCAAACGCCACCGGCATTCCTCTACCTGGCACGGGGGCAGGCATATGAAACGCTGGGCGATTTTGAACGGGCACGTCACGATTACGAACGCTCGCTCGCCGCCGCTCGCACAATGCAGGATAGCCCGATGGAATGGCAGAGTATGATGGCCATTGGCTTCCTATGGACCGGACGCAATTACGAACGGGCTGAGGTATGGTTCCGTCAGGCGTTAGCGCTAGCCGAGCAACTGGCCGACCCGGCACTACGTGCCCGCAGCCTCAATCGCCTGAGCAACTGGCTGCTGAATACCGGGCGTATCCAGGAGGCGCAAGAGACACTCCAGGAGGCACTCCATCTGCTCGAAACACAACAGAACAACCAGATCATGGCCGAGACACTTGAGATGTTGGGCATGGCCACTTTTTTTATGGGAGACCCGGCTACCGCCGTGAAGGTTTACTTTGAGCGAGCGATTGAGCTATTTCGCGTCCTGGGTGACCAGCAGGGCCTGCTCTCTAACCTTGCTGCGCAGGCCCTGGATTCCGCTCCTGAAACGATTGAAACGACCTCTAGCTCACTGAGAACACGCGAGGTGTGTGTACACGATGCAGAAGAAGCACTGCGTCTGGCGCGCCAAACGAACTCACAGGCAGGGCAAGCATTTGTAGAAATTGCAACGACAGGAGTCCTTTTCTCCTTTGGTGAGTTCGGTTCCGCGTTAGCTCACGCGCAAGAGGCATTGCGCATTGCCACAGCTATCGGACACCAGGAGTGGATCGCCGCTACTTACGGTATGTTGGGACAACTGTATCTCTTACTGCTCGAAGCTGACAAGGCAGCCTCCTACCTGGAAGCAGCATTAGCAGACTCCCAGGCGCTTGGATCGGCCATCTGGACGAAACAACTGACGCCGTATCTGGCGCTGACCTACATCCTCAGACGAGAGTTTCCCCGTGCAGAAGCAGTCCTCAAGACGATCATGCCCCGTGAGCAGCAGCCACGTAACTTTTTTGAACGCCAGGCTGCCCGCGCCTGGGGCGAACTGGCACTGGCCCAGGGAGAGACGCAATACGCATTACACATTGCTAAGCAACTGATTGTCTCAACTCCAGGTGTGGAGCAGCAGCCCATCCCACATCTGCTGGCCTTGAAAGGCGAGGCTCTGCTGGCCTTAAAGCACCTGGAAGAAGCTGCGGAAACGCTAGAAGAAGCTAAAAACAGTGCTGAACTGCGACAGGCCCCCTCGATCCTCTGGCGCATCCAGCGCTCGCTGGGGCGGGTCCATCACCTGCTCAAACGTGAGGAGCAGGCGCAGCATGAGTGGCATGAGGCCCGCACAATTATCGCCAGACTAGCAGCAACCATCGATGAAACCCCACTGCGCGAGCATTTCTTACACACCGCTCTAGCCACTCTTCCCCCAGAAAAGTCGCTCTCCCAGAAGGCATATACCAGCCGCAAGTATGGTGGCCTCTCTGCCCGTGAACGTGAGGTGGCTGCGCTCGTGGCTCAAGGGAAAAATAATCGGGAGATTGCGGCCTCCCTGGTAGTCAGCGAACGTACCGCTGAAGCACATATCAGCAATATCCTCAGCAAGCTAGGCTTTACCACTCGCACTCAAATTGCCACCTGGGCTATTGAAAAAGGGCTGCTCCCCACTCACTAACTACGTAATATTTTTCCAGCCTCCCAAAAAGATACGTACTGATTCCTCCCGCTTATTGGTACTTTCCACAATGGCAAGGAACTATTTTCCAGCTATACTCCCCACAATGGAACTTTATTCTAGCAAGAAGCATCCTTCTCGCTCAGTTAACAAGGAGGTCTGTCAAAATGGCCAACAGAGCAGCAGTTCTTGAGAAAGTTCACAAAGTCGGTTTCTCTGACTTCCAACGCCCCGCAGGCACACCAGAAATGCCAGGACAGTGCAAGTCAGCCATTAATGCTACGCCGGTGATTATAAATGGCTACGGTACATGTCGTAATGCTTTTAGATGTGGATGTACTGGTTATGTAGGTTGGGGCAACGGTTATGCGTGTAGTCGCTGTGGTTGTGGTTTCGGTGACCACTATTAGTGCAACTTGTTGAAATTGGAGTTTAGACTAATTTTCCGTGAATCGGTCTGGGAAGCCACTGGAGCAATTTTTGCAATAATGTGTCTCATCCCGCTCTATAGGCCGTTCTATGAGAAATTAGTCTAAACATCAATTGAAAGGAAAAGGAGGAAAATTATGGGATCAGCACAAGCACAGGCCCAGGTCTGGGGAGTCCAGGCGCGCAACTGGGCAGACCTGATGGAAGGAATGTCAATTCCCATCTACCACGTTGTCCTCGATAAAACCAACGTCGGCAGAGGGACACGCCTGCTGGATATTGGCTGCGGAACAGGTATAGCAGCACAGCTTGCCGCGCAACTGGGAGCGGTTGTGAAAGGATTAGACGCCTCTGAAGCCGAACTCGTCATCGCACGCGAGCGCGTCCCCAACGGCGAGTTTCTCTGCGGCGAAATGGAAGAGTTACCCTATGCGGATGCCTCGTTTGATGTCGTCACAGGATTTAGTTCTTTCCAGTTTGCCGAGAACCCGGTAAATGCACTACGGGAGGCCAGAAGAGTGGTCAAACCAGGCGGCTATGTTGCGATGGTGGCATGGGGAAGAATGCAGGACTGCGAATTTGCCGCCACCCTCAAAGCGGTAATGGCTTGTCTTCCACCGCCACCTCCGGGAGCCAAAGGGACATTCGCGCTCTCAGAACCGGGCAAGATGGAATCCTTGATACAACAGGCAGGACTGACCGTCTATGCGCATGATGATGTCTCCTGTCCCTTTACGTATCCCGATGACGAAATAGCGTGGAAAACCATCAGTTCCTCCGGTCCACTGGTGGCTGCCACCCGCACTGCCGGAGAAGAAACCATCAAGCGGGCAGTTCTTGCTTCCTTAGTCCCATTCAAGACGCCGGATGGTGGCTACCGGCAAGAAAATCTCATGCATTTTGTGATTGCCACTGCCTGATGGAAGTCCACGTGCCCCACTGGAATCCCTTCGCACAGCAGGGCACTTTTTCAAACACAATGTCCAAAGAATGTCAAAAGAAAAAAAGGAGCTATCAACCATGTCCATCTCACAAGTGAAGAGCTTCAACGCGCCAGACGAAACACGCACTCCCCCAAAGGCCAGCATGGAAATTGTCAAATTCGGGGATATGTCTATCGTCAGAATGACCTGTGAGCCAGGCTGGCGATGGTCTGAGCATATGAGGCCCATCGCCGGGACACAAAGCTGCCAGGGAACCCATTTCACCTACATCATTTCGGGACATTTCCGCACCGTGATGGACGATGGCACCGTAGACGATCTCGGACCGGGCGATATCGCAATTACCCCGCCAGGACATGATGCCATGGTCGTCGGCGATGAGCCGTGTGTCCTCTTCGACTTCCAGGGCGCAAGCAGGAATGTCTAAGCAACATACAACTGAGCCTCGATCCGGCAGCGCCAGGTAAAGGAACACCTTAAATAAAAAGGAGAAACTATGTCCGAACATCCCTCGCATTTACAATTTATCAACCCATCGGGCCTGTCTACTCCGCCTGGTTTCACTCATGTCGTCGAGGTCACAGGTGGAAGAACCATCTACCTTGCGGGGCAAGTGGCTGTTGACCCCGCATTTCACCTCGTCGGCAAAGGCGATTTTCGTACACAAGCCGAACAGATCTTTGAAAATCTCAAGACAGCTCTTGAAGCGGTGGGAGCGGATTTCACCAACGTGGTTAAACTGAATTACTACCTCGTAGATATGACGCACTTGCCCCTCCTACGGGAAGTGCGTGACCGCTACGTTAACACAACGCATCCGCCTGCCAGCACCGCCGTCGAAGTTCGCAAACTGGCACTCGATGATCTCCTGCTTGAGATCGAAGCCGTCGCGAGTCTACCTGCATAAGCCTTCACAATTAAAGAACTGATTAATGAATCTGGCATACATTCGATGATAAACCTTGCGATAACATCTCGTTTCCTCAATCACCAAATGTGTGCCAGACACATTTATATCTATATTACAGAAGCTTCACCACACTCACCAACCGTCCATTCATCGCCACCGGCACGCCCCTCTTCGCTCGTGGCAACAATGGAATATCCGCCGCCTTCACTACCCTCACCTGCTCACCATTGCCGCTCGACCACGTGACAAGCAGCGCATCCTGCTCCCCAACCAGCATGGTCGTCAGCACCTGCTCGCGTTCCGTTAGCTCGGTTGTAATCACGCCCGCCGTTGCGCGTCCCTTTTGCGGATACTGGTCGAGGGCCACGCGCTTCATCATTCCATAGTTCGAGGCTATAAGAAAAATCGCGGCGGCATTTTCGCTATCCACGTAGACCGCGCTCACAATCATAGCATTGGGAGCCAGCGTCATCGCAGCGACGCCCTGACCAACACGTCCTTGAGCGCGTAACGCATCATCACTAAAGCGCAGCGTCTGCCCTCTATCGCTTGTCACCAGATACTCGCCCTGTCCGCGCGAGAGTAGCGCCGCCACAACCGCATCGCCTTCGGCCAGCTTCATATCCTGCGCGCCATCGGTATCAACCGTGCGGTACTCGCTCAGGGGCGATTTCTTGACCTTGCCAAGTTTGCTGAAGGTGACGAGATAAAGCGACTCGCTATAGGAGGAGATTGGCAGGATGCTCACGATCTCTTCATCGTTGGTCAGTTCTAGTAGACTGCGCAGTGGCTCGCCTTTCGCCGAGCGCGTACCCACTGGAATGCGGTGCGTGGCAAGCTGGAACACGCGCCCACCGGAAGAGAGACACAGCAGATAATCCTGCGATGTGGTACTCACGATCTCTTGTACTTGCTCATCGCCACGCACAGGCGTGTAGAGCGCATCTTTGCCCTTCGCTTTGAACACATCGGCTGGTAACGCTTTGATCGCGCCGGAGCGCGTCAGCACAATCGTCATCGGCTCACGCTCGTGCAGGCTGGCAACCTCGGTGATGGGGTCTTGCAGCGTGCCCTCAGCATCGATGATCGTGCGCCGCTCATCACCAAATTGCTTAATGATCTGATTCATCTCTCTTTTGAGTTGAGCAATCAGCAATTTGCGATCACCCAGCAAGCGTTCCAGTTCGCCGATGCGCGCCTCTAACGCTTCGCGCTCACGCGCATACTTGCTGGCATCCAGTTTCGTCACCTGGGCCAGCGTCATTGAAGCAATCACATCCGATTGAATGGGCGTCAGATGATAAGCGACTTCGATCTCCTTGCGCGCGGCGGCACGATCTTCCGCCTGCTGGAAAATCTTCACGATCTGGTCAGCGTGCGCAGCACCAATGATCAGCCCCTCAACGATATGCAGACGCTCACGGGCCTTGCGCAACTCAAATTGCGAGCGGCGCGTCAACACATCAATCTGGTGAGCATTCCAGTAGTTGAGCAATTCCAGAATGCCGACCTGCTTAGGCTGGCGCGCTGCCTGCATTGGCTCACCGAAGAGAAAGACCATCTGGAATGAGAGCGCCACCTGCAAATCCGTCTCTTTGTAGAGTTGCGACAACACCTGGCCCGCATCGGCATCCTTGCGCAAATCCAGCACGATGCGCGTCCCCTTCTCTGTATCACTCTCATCGCGCACATCGGGTAGCAGGCCCTCTAACTTGCGCGCATTGATGGCCTTGACCAGCGAAGCCTTGACTCTATCGCGTCCAATCGGGGGAATCTGCGTCACGACCAGCGAGCGACTGCGCGGCGTCTCCTCTAAACGCACCTCGGCACGCACGATAATCCGTCCCTTGCCGGTCTTGAAGTAATCTTTAATGCCATCCACACCAATAATGCGTCCCCCCTGTGAGAAGTCCGGTCCCTTGATGTATTCCATCACCTGCTCAAGCGACATAGAGGGACGCTCCAGCAGAGCAATACAGGCGCGCAATACCTCGGCCAGATTGTGTGGAGGAATATTGGTCGAGAGGCCTACAGCGATACCACTGGATGGGTTGACAATAGGCGGAATACGACCGGGGAAGTAATCGGGTTCCACCACCTTCGGGT
>DAOTVZ010000022.1:0-2427 GCA_034436045.1 Ktedonobacteraceae bacterium
GGGGCCGAGGCTCACGCTACTACCCTGCAACAGATTCTCGCAACCTTAGATGACCTCTTTTTGCTCGTGATTGTCGGCGAATTTAACGCCGGTAAATCGGCTTGCATCAATGCGCTACTTCGTGATAACGTTGTTGAAGAGGGCGTCACGCCCACCACATATCAGATCACCATTTTGCGCTACGGCCCACAGAAAACACAGAACATCAACAGCCAGGGTATTGTGGAGATTCAGTATCCTGCCGATTTTTTGCACGACATCAGCATCGTCGATACACCCGGCGTCAATGCCGTCTTGCGCGAACATGAGAAATTGACCGAGGATTTTGTGCCGCGCAGTGACCTGATTCTCTTTGTCACTTCGGTAGATCGGCCTTTCACCCAGAGCGAGCGGCTCTTTCTGGAACGCATCCGGCAGTGGGGCAAGAAGGTAGTTATCCTGCTGAATAAGATTGATCTGTTGCGCGGGCGCGACGACCTGCAAAAAGTGATTACCTTCGTGCGCGACAATTGCTTGCAACTGCTTGGTTTTCAGCCACAGATCATTCCGCTCTCGGCCCTGCTGGCCCAGCAATCGCGCACCGCCATTGGACATCAGGCTACCGACCTCTGGGAGCGCAGCCGCTTTGGCGTGCTGGAAGATTTCCTCTTCTTCACATTGGACGAGAAAGAACGCATCAGGCTCAAGCTGCTCAGCCCGCTCGGCGTGATGCAACGCCTGCTCGATACAGCGAAACAGAGCGTGCAGCAGCGCGTGAATTTACTGGCCGAGGATGAACGTACAATCAGCACGATTGAAACGCAGTTGAAGCTATACCGCGAGGACATGGAGCGTGACTTCGCCCATCGCCTGAGCGACATCGAGAATATCATCCTCACCATGCGCAACCGTGGCGACCACTTTCTCGATGAGACCATCCGTCTCGTGCGCGTCCTTGACCTGATCCAGAGTCAGAAGGTGCGCGAGGAGTTCGAGCGCGACGTAGTTGGTGACAGCGCCACGCGCATCGATCAGACGGTGCAAGAGTTAATTGACTGGCTAGTGGAACACGAACATCGGCTCTGGCAGGATGTGATGGAATACCTGGAGCGGCGGCGCAAGGATAGTCTGGTCAGCATTCAGGGCAACGATGTTATGGTCGGCTCTGTCACGCGCCAGTTTGACTACGACCGACGCACGCTGCTGCAATCGGTGGCGCGTTCAGCCGCGACCGTCGTGCAAACCTATGACCGGCAGGCAGAGGCCGACCAGCTCTCACAGGACCTGCGCACATCAGTGACGCAGGCGGCCATCGCAGGCGCAAGCGGCATTGGCCTGGGCGCGCTGATTGTGGCCTTCGTCGGCACCGCTGCCGCCGATGTCAGCGGCATTCTGGCCGGCATGGTGCTGATCAGTCTGGGTCTGTACATCCTGCCTGCGCGCCGCCGCCGTGCCAAGAAAGCCTTTGACGCCAAAATGGAAGAGTTACGTACCCGCCTGCACACCGCCATGACCGACCAGTTCCAGAAAGAACTCAACCAGACGCTCAGCCGTGTGCAGGATGCCATCGCGCCCTACACGCGCTTCATCCGCTCAGAGCAGCAAAAAACGGAACTCATGAAAGCTCAAGTGGCTCACATTGATGCTGAACTGGCCCAGGTGCGAGATGAGGTTGAGAAATTAGGGAAATAACCCACTTTGGATAAGGCGAGGAAACAGGGCAGCCCTGTTTCCTCCATTATTATCGATCATCTCACGAGTAGTTGAACACGGCGTTAATCAAAAAGATGGCAAGACACATGAGGCCAACGGCAATCAGGCCGCCAAGCACTGCACCAGTTGAGGTGATAATACCGGTTGTGAAAACAGCAATCATGATGACGGAAACAATGGCGAGGGCCAGACGCTGCTGCGGTGACACCCGCTCTTTAGCTTCCGGTTTCAACTTTCCTGCCGGGCCTTGCACCATACGCTGGGAGAGACGCTGCGCCATCGCATCAATAAAAGCATCATCATACATGTTGCCGGGAGAAGAGGGGCCATCGGAAATAGCTTCGCCATACTGTTGATAGCCCTGATAGCCTGCGTAATTGCCGTATTGCCCTTGCTGCTGTCCGCTAGATTCCATCTGTGACATCATCTGCTACTCCCTGGTAATCTTATCTGTTCTTCTATGTATCCACTCAGTATCCACTCATCGAGCCGTTCATTGAGTTTACGTACCAGGCGACGAAAAGTTTGGAGCCAACATTCACAAAGACATGTTATACTGAGAGCAGAACGAAAACCACCATAGGAGTGTGATAATGAATCTTTTCAAACCAAACCGGTAATGGCCCCATGCGTAGGGGCGTGATTGATCACGCCCTGGGAACAGCCCGATGGGCAAGCAGAGCGTGATGAAGAATTTCTCCAACGGAGACAGGTAATGGCCCCATGCGTAGGGGC
>DAOTVZ010000023.1:0-28275 GCA_034436045.1 Ktedonobacteraceae bacterium
CCATCATAGCAAATTCCTCCTCACCTGTCAACCAACTCTCAAGCCGCATGACAGGCTAGATGGCGATGGAACTCACTCGCACGCTATGGCGCGGTCGAGCAGCTTCAGCTACCCACGTGACGCCGGAGTGAACAGAGCAAGGTGATTGCCGGACGGGTCGGTGAAGACGGCCCACCAGCCAATGTGGGGAATCTCTGTGACGAAAGCCGGTGCCTTCACCTCCTTCCATTATAGACCATTTGTTCTAGTAAGTCAAGAGGTGGAAACAGGCAATTGGTCGCTCATGTTCCTTTCTTCAGAGCAGGTGAGTCTTTCACGAATCACGAAAAGCCACCAAAAATACTTGACAGCGACTAGCGGCTTTGATATACTCACTGATGTTAGCTGGTTCTCTGTGGAGAGGTCGCATAGTGGCCTAGTGCGGCGGTTTGCTAAACCGCTGAGGGGGAAACCCCTCCGAGAGTTCGAATCTCTCCCTCTCCGCCATAGGGGCTATGCCGAGCGGTTAAGGCAACCGTCTCCAAAACGGTCATCGGCGGGTTCGACTCCTGCAGCCCCTGCCGAAGCGCCCAATTGTCTGGGCACTTTTGTTTTACCTCTAATTATTCCAGAGGTAACTCGACCACGAACCTGCTACCTTGCCCAGGCTCGGACTCGCACCAGATGCGCCCTTTATGTCGCTCGACAATATCTCTAGTGATGGCCAGGCCCAGGCCCAGACCCTTGACTGATGAGCGCGTATCGGGCGCGCGGTAAAAGGTCTCGAAGATGCGATCCTGCTCCTCTTTGGGAATGCCCTTTCCGTGATCGATAACCTCCAGGCGTACCCACTGCTCCTGCTGACTCATTCCCACCTCAACCTCGCTATCGGGGGATGAATATTTTAGTGCGTTACTCACCAGATTAATAATCACTTGCGCCAGGCGCTCGCAGTCTGCGTAAAGCGTCAGATGTTCGCAAGGAGAGTGTAAAATAATCGTGCGTCCACTCAACATGTGTTGATCGTCAATCACCTCGCGGCATAGCGCCACCAGATCACAGGGCCGTCGATGCAGCTCCACTTTGCCGGAGCGTATCACACTCACGTCCAGCAATTCATCGATTAGCGCGGTCAGACGTTTGGTTTGTTCGTTGATGCGCTCCAGCGACTGATAGACATCCTGCATCTCAGGGAGTAGCTCGCGCTCACGAGCAAGACGACGGAGCAATAGTTGCGCCTGCCCGCGAATCGCTGTGATAGGCGTCTTTAGCTCGTGGGAAGCAATCGAGAGGAAGCGATCCTTGAGGTCACTAGCCTCCTGCAACTTGCGGTTGCTTTCTTCCAACTCCTGTGCTGCCTCCTCCGCCTCATATTCTGCTGCCAGCGCCTGTAGCCGCGCATACTCGCGTTGTGCTGTAATAAACGCAATTATCATCCCACAAATCATAAAGGGAATTAAGCGCAGAACGCCATGTGTCGTATAGATATTTAGACGAAGGGATGGCGGCACAAAAAAATAGTCGAGTACACCGACACTTAATAGCAGCGAGAAAAGCGCAGGGCCTACACCCCAGATCAAGGCGGTGAATAGCACAGCCAGCAACAAAACGGCACCAGGAATATCGCTTGTCAGCGCCTTTTGCAGCAGCACTATTAACGCTGTGAGGAAAGCGACGATAGGTATCGTCAAAATAAAGCCCACCGCAGGGCGTCGCCACCAGGGCATCTGGGCGCGATATTCCCTGCGCAATACAGCATTCTTACTCAGGCGCACGCGCCCCAGACGATCACGACCAGACGAAGCGCGCCGCGCCTGCTCGTCTTCTGCTCGCTTCACCGGCCCCGTCTTAGGAGATACCGTTTTCATTCTTTTCCCTATGCAAAAACGTAAGGATACACTGCCAGCACACCATCACATCTATCAGGTTGAGTATAGCACATTTGCAGTGAGCAGGGCGAATGCAAGGTATTACCCCTACAACAGAATCCGGCTGAAGCGGCATCGTGTCACTGTAGGAGCGATACCTTGCACTCGCCCTGCAAAAAATTGACGCACGCCCTATTGCAACTTGTGTACCTTTCCGGTACGTTCTGCATGCTCGAATAGCTCTTGCTGCCAACCATCGTGCATGGCAATCAGCGCAATTTCGGGATGGAGCAAGGAAAATTGATGCACTTGAATCAGTGTCTGCCGCGCAGTCGCGTCGTCCGTGGTCACACGCGACCAGAGGAAGGGATGCATGGTCGCCGGTCGCTGATAGTTGGGAGCAACCCAGGCTGCGTCACCCAGCAGGAAGACACGGGGGCCATTGGCGCGATTGATGAGCAGGCCGGTGTGGCCCGCCGTATGCCCTGGGAGCGGCAAGAGCATCAGTGAGCCATCGCCCAACAGATCATGGCTGGAGCGAAAGCTCTCATAGGTGGGGCCAGCGCAATCGAACAGTTCAACAGGATTGTTGTCCAATAATTCGCGCACCAGCCCTTTTTCCTGCTCGAACAACCCATTTCTGGCCGCTTCATATTCTACGCGATTGATCCGCAGCGTCACGCCGGGCAGGTCGGGAACACCACTGACATGATCCCAATGTAGATGCGAGAGCAGCACAAAGTCCAACTGCGCAGGTGTTAGACCATGATGACGCAGATGACTACTGATCGATTGCTCAAGCGTGAAGCGTGCCAGTGTCTGGCGAAAGAAGAAAGAGCGCCCGCTCAGATAAGCGTGAATATCGCTACACAGGCCCGTATCATATAAGAATGTAGCGCGTGGATGACGGATTAAGACGGCGCTATGTACAATCAGGCGGGGAGCAAAGGAAGCTGCACCGCGCACCGCCAGTAATTCAGGGATGGAGACGCTCCCACAGCGCAAGAACGTAATCTCAATTGAGGGTAAAGAAGCAGTGTCGAGCGACATGGATGTATGCGGCTCAAACCAACTCGCGGTATCGAAACGTTGTGGCAAGAAACTCTTGAGTGCCAAACCGGTACCCAGCGCAGCCAGCGAAAGGCCGACAGGGACTATACAGTTACGGCTTTTCATCATATCTTCCTCGATTGCACAGCCTATACTATTTCTGTTCCTGGTACCATGCACCAGCGGCGGCACAAGATTATCTATGTATGAGTTCTCTATGAATATCTTTAATAAACACGTGGCACCAGCTCGGCCAGAAGATAGCACAGCAGGTATAAATTATTCACAAATACTGAACGGTGTAATGATGAACTTTTTCAAATGAAACCAGCAATGGCACCATCCCGTCGGGGTGTGATGAATCACGCCTGCTCCATCGTCGTTCTGCTCTCAGGGCGTGATGAATCACGCCCCTACAGAGAAACGATGCGGGTTTTTGCGCGCTGGTTGCCTTGTTCTAAACGCCGGATGGCCCACAGATACCAGGTTGCGAAGGTGCGGTAGGGACGCCACAACTCGGCAAGTTTGCGAGCCTCTTGTTTAGAAGGGCGTTCAGGTAATTGATAGGCGACACGGATACCTTCAAGTAGTCCCAGATCATCAACGGGCAACACATCGCAACGCGCATAGGTAAAAATGAGACACATCTCAGCAGTCCATCGGCCAATACCTTTGATAGCAACTAGCTGGTTGATAATCTCCTCGTCCTCTAAATCCTGTAATAGTTCTAGTTGCAATTGCCCTGAACTAATATGCTCAATAAGGTTGCGAATGTAGCGCGCTTTAGGGGTTGAAAGACCCAACGCTCGTAAACGCTCAAAGTCAAAAGGGAGAAGGTTTTCCGGCGTCACCTTTCTTTCCGGCACAGCGGCCCGTACACGCGCCATGATGGCATCGGCAGCCCTCACTGAGATTTGTTGTGAGATAATCGCATCGACAAGGGCGCTGAAAATATCTGGATCAGGTCTTAATGTACATGGTCCAACACGGGCAATCGTCGCCCGCATGACCGGATCAACCTCACTTAAATAAGCCGTAGCAGTTGCCACAACGGCGGCGAATGAGTCCTGCATCGCTCTTGTTATTCTTTCCTCACTATACAATATCACTAATCTGTATCTTTAGTATAGAAGGAAAAAGAACATTTGTCCAGGAGTTAGCAGGGTGCTCTGCTGGCGTCGTTCTGTCTCCTTCTCATATGATAATATAATGTTATGATGGATACACCTGAAAACTATTATGCCATTCTCGGCGTGCCACCGAGCGCCGATACAGAAACGATCAAGCGCGCCTATCGTCAACTGGCCCGTCGTTACCATCCTGACCTGGCCGGCCCGGAAGGGGCCATCGAGATGAAGCGTATTAATCGCGCTTACGCTGTACTGGGCAACGCGGAGCGGCGTCAGCACTATGACACGATTATCAGTGGTATGCTTGATTTGCGTCAGAGCGGCTTCGTTCGCCCACGCCCACAGCCACATGCCTTTAATCCCGACGAAGATATATTCTTTTCGGGCCTGAACGTTTTCAGCACCAGGGGGCCGTTTCGCGTCGGCACCACCATCCACTCTTCACTTGGCGTCATCACCTCGTTGAGCAGCGTGCGCACCGTACACGGCCTTCAGATCGCCGCCGGTGCGCTGGACGGACGAGGCATGCTATGGCACATCGTCAACGGCGTTGCAGGCTCCCCGATCAGCTTCGTTGCCGATCCGCGCTTCACTGTGGAGTCGCTACGCGAATTGCGCTTCTCCGCTGCTGGTACGCTTGTCGCCGGGTGGGGCCAGCTTGGTCTCCATGTGTGGGATGCCTATAAAGGCAACCTGTTATGGAGCTACGCACTTCACGACCGCGCAGTTTCCGCACCGTATTCCATCGACCTGGTGCTGCACGGAGGAGCAAATGGCGAACGCCTGGTACGCTTGGCATTGCCACATCTACCGGAGGATGTACGCGCGCCACGCTCATGGGGCGTGCGCGCCACAGACGTGGTGACCCACCGACTCGATAGCGCTGCGAAACAATTCAGTGATCTCCAACTGTGCCGCGAAGAGGAGATCGAGAAGCGGCAATTCTGGGCCATTCGGCTGCGCGCTCTCTCCCAGGACGCCCAGGCGCTCGTTACCCTTTCGTGCGCAAGTGTTCCTCACGAGACGGAGCAGATGAGCGTCGTGCGGCGCTGGAATCTGAGCGCGTCCACACATACACGCAAAAACAAGCCTCGCGCAACTATCAGAACCTCTGTGCTGGTAGGCACCTGCGCCACCTGTACTCCCCCCTACGCGGTCACCGCCGACGCCAGCGCGCTGGCCTTTGTCTATGGCGGCAAGAGCATACGCATTTGTGATACCACGACTGGCACGTACACGGAAATCGCCAGCGGCACCATGGGTGGTAGCGCCCGCCTCGCGCTTTCCCCGGACGCTCAATGGGCCGCCGTCGCGCGTGAGGATAGTGAAGTCAATGAAGGGGTGATTGATCTCTGGTCGATCCCTGCTGGCCAGATTGTGCAGAAATTTTATCATCCCTGGCAAATTAGCGCTCTGCACTTTGCAGGCAAGCAACTGGTAGCCGCGCTCACTGATGGTACCATTCAGCTATGGGAATAAGGCCGAGATATTACCCTTTGCATGTTCTCGTTCGTTTATCTAAGTGAGCCAGACTACCTGTACTTATTTGTTTGTGAGTTTGTGCAAAAGCAAAAACAGTCATTATTTACTTTCTCATTGTCTTCATGAGAAATAAGGGGAGAATGTCCATGCGTGTCTCAGTAGTCGTGCCTGTCTATAACGAGGAAAAAACGGTCGCTAATGTCCTCAATCTACTTTCACAGGTTCCGCTTGATCTTGAGGTGATTGTGGTTGATGATGCTTCCACGGATCGCACCTGGGAGATTTTACAAGAACTGCGCCAGCAAGAGCCGTTTAAGAGTTATCATTACGTGCGCCATGAACACAACCAGGGCAAAGGAGTGGGATTGCGCACCGGCTTTCGTCTGGTGAGCGGCGATCTGGTCACTGTTCAGGATGCTGATATGGAATATGACCCCCAGGATTTGCCAAAGCTGGTGCGTAAATGGGAGGAGGCAAGCCGGAGGTACAGGCACGTTGCCGTCTATGGCTACCGCGACCTCTCGCATCAGAAATTTACGACACGCTGGGGCAATCGCTTCCTGACTCTTGTGACTAATATCCTGTTCGGTAGCCGTATTCGTGACATGGAAACCTGCTATAAGATGATGCCGGTCGAGGTCGCGCGCGCCTTGCCAATGGAGGGCCGCCGCTTTGAAATCGAGCCGGAGATCACCGCCTGCATTCTCCAGGCCGGTTATAAGATCGTCGAAGTGCCTATCAACTATACGCCGCGCAAAGAGAAAAAGCTGGCCCCCTGGAAAGATGGCTGGCCCGCACTGGCCATGCTGCTGCGCCGCCGCTTTGGCAAACCGTTCTGCGTCACCAGCCCTGTCGTCCAGGAACAGATGATCGAAGTACAAGCCACACGCTAGCAAGAAGCAACGCTTATAAAATTTTTTTTCAGCCGAAACCGGTCATGGTATCATCCGGTAGGGGCGTGATGGTGAATGTTTTCAGCCGAAACCGGTCATGGTATCATCCGGTAGGGGCGTGATTCATCACGCCCTGTCTCTCACCGATGCACGCTGGGGCGTGATGGTGAATGTTTTCACCCGAAGTCGGTCATGGTATCATCCCGTAGGGGCGTGATTCATCACGCCCTGTCTCTCACCGATGCACGCTCAGGCGTGATGGTGAATGTTTTCACCCGAAGTCGGTCATGGTATCATCCGGTAGGGGCGTGATTCATCACGCCCTGTCTCTGGCCGATGCACACTGAGGCGTGATGGTGAATGTTTTCAGCCGAAACCGGTCATGGTATCATCCGGTAGGGGCGTGATGAATCACGCCCTGCTCTTCTGTCGCACCGCTCGCAGGGCGTGATGAATCACGCCCCTACGAGATCGCCGATAAAATTTATAATATAGCGATGCCCTGGTAGGTATTGGGTACAAATCACGCGCTAAAGAGTGACAAGGAGGAATATAATGCGTCCACGTATTCTTGTGACGCAGAAAGTACCAGATGCAGCATACCCTTTATTGGAAGAGATCGGTGATGTAACAGCCAATCTGGAAGAGGGACGCATCTGGACGTATGACGAACTGCTAGAGCGCGCTCCCGGTCACGATTATCTTTACACCCTGGTAACAGACACGATTGATGAGCGCCTGCTAATAGCCTGCGCCACCGCCACGCCACGCCTGAAGCTGGTTGCCAATATGGCAGTAGGCTACAACAACATCGATGTCGCAGCAGCCACACGCCTGGGCATCGCCGTCACAAACACACCAGGGGTTCTTTCCGAAACGACTGCCGACCTGGCCTTTGGTCTGCTGATTGCCGCAGCGCGCCGCATTACCGAGGCCGAACGCTATTTACGTGCGGGCAAGTTCACCGGCTGGGGGCCGTTGCTCTTCTGCGGAGCCGAGGTTCACCATGCAACGCTTGGCCTGGTTGGCATCGGGCGCATCGGGCGCGAAGTGGCTAAACGCGCGCACGGCTTCGATATGCGGGTCATCTATTACGCTCGCCACCGTCTTACACCGGAGGAGGAAGCTCGCTACCAGCTTAGATATGCATCTTTTGATGAACTGCTCCAGCAGGCCGATTTTATCAGCCTGCATACGCCCTATACACCGGAGACGCATCATCTCATCGGTGAGCGTGAATTGCGCCTGATGAAGCCAACGGCAATCCTGATTAATACGGCACGTGGGGCCGTTGTCGATGAGCAGGCGCTTGTCCGTGCCTTGCAAGAAGGTCGCATCGCCGGTGCGGGCCTGGATGTCTTTGAGCATGAGCCAGTAGTCGAACCTGCTCTGCTGGCTATGGAGCAAGTTGTGCTACTGCCACATATCGGCAGCGCCTCGCTCCAGACACGTATCTTGATGGCAACCACCGCCAGCAACAACATCCGTGCACATGCCCTGGGCCAGATTCCACCCAATATCGTCAATCCTGAAGTAATCGAGCAGGGTGACGGCGGGCAAGGCAACGATGGGCAGGGCGACCGCCAGGGTACACCCCTACAATGATACGGTACCGTTCCCATTGCATGATATAATAAAGTATCAAAACAGAGGGTTGCTAATAGCCCTCTGCTTGTTTATCTGCGATCTGGTGCAGTCTTAAGGTGTACTGGATCATGAAAAAGATTTCTTAATTTTCAGCCAAATTGCCTCTGGAAACAGTTGACATTTTGCATACTTCTATCTATAGTCTTTATCAAATAGCAGGTGTGCTGCGTAGAGGAGCAAGAACTTGATGATACGTGCCGGAACCCTCTTAGAGAAAGAAGGTGGCTTCTGTGCCTTCTTTCGGGGTGAAGAGCATCCTTATGTTCGCTGTGTCATTGCCGATGCGGTTGACCCGGAGCGTCACTTCGAGTGTCGCGTTTTAAATAAAGAAGATATTCCTATTGCTGTAGGTTGTCCTATTACACTGGAAGTGATTAACGTCATTACAGACCGACGGAGCGGCATCGTTCTCTTTAACTGTCGCCTTCCTAATGACACAAACAAGACAGGGGAATAACACTATGAACTGTCCACGTTGCCAAACCGAATTGGCGGATACTGCCTCGTTCTGCCCTGCCTGTGGCTCCGTAATCCGCCCCCCCGCGCTACAAACGCTCTCATATCTGCCAGCAGGAACACCACCCTGGCCCACCAGTGTACCTGCACATATCAGTTCTGCCCAAACAATGGACGCGCTGGCTCCAACCGTCGTCGTACCACGTCCGACTAGCAAGGCTCAACCGCCATCCACGCCGCGCAAACGCAACTGGCTCGCGATTCTCGCCGTTGTGATCCTCGTGCCTCTCCTGGGAGCCGCCTGCACACTGGGCCTGCTTTTACTTAACGGGCAGGCAACTACAATCCAACATACTTTGCAGCAATCTGGCGGTAATTCAGCCGGTTCAACGGGTAGCACGAACACATCACCGACGCAGCCGCCTGCCACGTCCGCTACCCAGACCAGTGGCAATCAACTTCCCACTCCGCAGAAATTCCAGGACCTGACCAGCATCGCTTCTCTGCTTGGCGTGACGTTGAAATATCCCTCAAACTGGGTAGCCGATCCACCACAGCAAACGCAGTATTGGAACGAAGAGCGGCTTTATCCGCAACAACAGCAGTTGAACATCGATTTTGTCATTGTGCGCTATACGGCTCAGGCGACCGCGAGCATTAACAATGCCGACGATATGAACCAGCAAATTTTGCAGAGCATGAGTAGCCAGTCCGGCTTCAGCAATTTCCAGGTTGCCACCAGCGCACCCACCCAGGTCACTATCAGCAATACAACCTGGGAAGAACAGTATGCCACCTTCAGCGATAGTAACGGTATCTCCTACCATGTGTTCAGCATTTCGGTACAACACAAGCAGTTATATTACAATATCGGCATCGTTCTCCCTGATATGTACTATAATGAAGCCATGCAAAAGTACATTCAGCCGATGCTTCAGTCGGTGAAATTCGTGTCTTGATAGAGGGAGTAACATCATGGCAATCGCAACGCTGCCCTTTGGGCGCAGCGGTCATCAGAGTACGCGCACTATTTTTGGCGCTGCCTCGCTTAGCGCCGTCACGCAAGCGGAGGCCGATCAAACGCTGGAGGTGCTGCTTCAGTACGGCGTCAATCACATTGATGTCGCGGCCAGCTACGGCGATGCGGAACTGCGCATCGCGCCCTGGCTTAAGCAGTATCGCTCGCATTTCTTCCTGGCGACCAAGACGGGCGCGCGCACGGCGCAGGCGGCGCGCGAGGAACTGCATCGCTCACTTGAGCGCATGGGTGTGGATTACGTGGACCTCTGGCAACTGCATAATCTGGTCGATCCTATCGAATGGGATATCGCTCTCAGCCCCGGTGGTGCACTGGAGGCCGCTATCGAGGCAAAACAGCAGGGACTCGTTCGTGCCATCGGCATAACCGGTCATGGCTCGCAAATTGCAGCCACGCATCGCCGCAGCCTGAGTCGCTTCGACTTTGATTCAGTGTTGCTGCCCTATAACTATCTCAGCATGCAAAATCCCTATTACGCCGAGAACTTCAACGCCCTGGTCGCCACCTGCCAGCAGCGTAACATTGCCGTGCAGACAATCAAGTCTATTGCCTACCGGCCCTGGATGGGACGCCCACACACACACAGCACGTGGTACGCTCCCCTGGAAGAGCAGCAGGACATTGACCGCGCCGTCCACTGGGTTCTGCAACGCCCTGGCATTTTCCTGAACACCGTCGGCGACATCCACATACTGCCAAAGGTTCTCGATGCCGCCAGCCGCTTTGAGCAAGGGCCAACCGAGGCCGAGATGGAAGCTATGGTTCAGCGCCTGAATATGGAGCCTCTTTTCGTCTAACACCATCGCTGACTCTTTCTCGCCAGAAGAAATACAGGCAGGATACCGCGAGGGAGGGAATACCTCTACAATGATGATGGATATGAGATACAGCGCATCATTGTAGGGATATTTCCTCGCAGGTATCCTGCCTGCCCTCTCCTTCCCTCACCGTATACGCACTCTTGCAATCTCACAGTATGTGCCATATGATATCTTGTATATCAATCGCTAACTCATCTATTTGAGCGGTGATGGTAATCTGACGGGTACATGCTAACGTAGTATAGGTCAAGAAACAGAATGGAGCGCTGAGGAATGACCTGCACGGATTTTGAAGAACTTTCCGGTGCATATGTTTTAGACGCTATAAGCCCTGAAGAACAGCAGGAGGCTGACCATCATCTGGCAGAATGCGCACAATGCCGCGCCCTGGTACGCGAATTACGCACGGCTCTTGACCACCTGCCGTTGTCGGTGCCACAAAGAGAACCTTCAGCATCCGTCAAAGAGCATATCCTGAACACCATTCAAGAAGATGCCGCAGCTAACCAGCCGATACAGCATATCGATCAGATACGTGCCCGCAAGCTTCCTCGCTCAGCCTGGCAGACGTGGCGTAATCAGTTGCTTGCACTGGCAGCCGTGCTGATGTTACTCTTGCTCGTTGGCATGGGAGCCTGGAATATCTCGTTGCAGCAGCAAATCCACCACCTCTCGGTCAATGCCCCTGTTACTTACACCTTACAGGGAACCTCAACCCATACGGGCATCAGCGGCGAACTAATCTATTACCCGCAGCAACATATCAGCGTCCTCATTATGCGCGGTCTTGCGCAACCGGATGGTACCCAAGTCTATCAGGGCTGGCTGCTCAAAGGCAAGCAACCCATCAGTATTGGCCTGCTCAACATCGAGAACGGCGTCGCAACGCTGGACTACATGGGGAATCTCACCGGCTTTAACGCGGCAGCGGTCAGCCTGGAGCCGGGGCCACAGGCCAGTCCACGTGCCCCTGTCGGCCCCGTCCTTGCCCTGGGCACGCTCCATTGATACCAGGATAGGGGGCAGCTTTAGCACGTCCACACGTGCCCGTCGATACTCCTGGAAAGTTGCATGGGCGTGCTAAAGCTATCCCAAATCGGGCTTTTTCTTTGCCTGATTTGTGCTATCCATCACAGGTTCTTATGCCAGGATACACATAAGGACATAAAAGAGTAAAGTGCTGAGCAGAACTATAGCCACCAGTAGAAGCAAATAGTCGAGAAGGATAGTCCCCTCTGACATGAGTCCCGATGAGATGAGCGCATCGCTACCACAGCTTGTCACCCAGCCTGAACTTGCCGTCGGTGTCTCCTGAGCAGCATTCGGCGTCCCGCCGCCGCCACCGGAGAAAGCTGACTGTGGGCCGATTTGCACAGTTGCTGTTCCATCGACAGTGGCACTGGACGTTGGACTGATCGCCACCGGCGTGGGCGTCGGGTCAGGAGAGGGGGTCAGCGTGGGCGTGGCTGTTGTTGTAGTGCCCATGACTGTTGAGGTGGGCACAACGGTTGCCGTCAATGTCGGTGTGGGCTGCGGCAATGGCGTTATTGTCGGTGTCGGCGAAGGTAGCGCTGGTGTTGGTGTTGTTGGCACGACGGTTGGCGTAGAGGTGGGCGACACAACGGTGGGTGTTGGCGTGACTGTGGGTGGTTGCGTGGGCACAACGGTCGGCGTCGAGCCGGGCGGCTGGGTTGCGACCGGTGTGGGTGTGGGTAACGGCCCGTGTTGTGGCGCAGGTGTGGGTGCTGGTGCCGGTTGTTTGCCCTGACCGGTGACTGGCGTATGCAGGTTAGATGATGTTACAACCTCGCTCACCGTCTGCGTCGGCGATGGTAGGCAGTTCTGTATGATTGTTGTCGTTGGCGTGACCGTTATGGTGGTCACTGCACCATCGGTGGTAGGAACGACATCTATCGGGCCGACTGATGACCTTTCACCGCGCGACCAGAAATGTCCAGCCGTAACTACAAGTAGGGATATACTGATACAAATGAGTAAAAAGGCAAAAAATGTGAAAAGCGCACGCTTCCCCTGATGGTAGCTGCGATTCCACAATGCCATAAAAGTGTCAATCATCGTCTTCTCCTATCCATTTTCCCCAAGCTCTCGCTGATGGTTGACATGTCTGTGATTTATTGTCCTATGTTTAGACCTACACTTGCTCCTCTTCTACCCGCCACAAGTCCGTTTGTAATGAAAGCGGCATCGTATTCACCTCATCAATTATAAGTCGGTCAGATTTTTGATGAAATGCCGGTACCTGTAGCGAGGCATATGTCCAGTGCAGGTACGTGGATGATGTAGATGGCGTAGGTGGTGTAGAGGGAGCCTGATACCCATCGGGGGTATCACTACATGTAGTGGTTGATAGTGTAGAGATGGCGGGAGCTACGGTCGAGGAAGTGCGCATGGTCTGGTATGGTAGCGCCGCCGCAACCTCTGTCGCCGCGCCAGGAGTCTGCAACGACTGCTGTTGCTGCCATAGAATGAGCAATGCTTCCAGATAGGACAGGCACTCGTCGGCAGAGGACAGCGCAAAGAGGTTTCGCTGTGTGTTCGTACCACTGCCACTCACCAGCGCCAGCGCATCTGGTAGCATGAGCAGGTGTGTGAGATGCGCGTAGTCGATGACAAACTGACCGAGCCTGCCTAGATAGATGACACGCCGGTTAGTCAGGATCAGCGTTCCGCGATCTTGCACCTCGCGGCCTGCCTGCTTACGCCCATTCGATGGTTCTCTGCACCATGCCGCCGTGCTGGCATAACAGACCCGCTCGTCAGGTGGAAGCCTTAGCGGAACGTGTACACCAGGTCTCCAGGGCTGAACTACGCTCTCCCCGCAGAACACATGTATATATGCCAGTGCTTTGCGCGCTGCATTGATATCGGCGATGCCACGTAAGACGACATCACATGTGCGAAAACGCAACGTCAAACGAACCGATTCAACGCCCATAATACGCTGATAAAGATATTTTACATGTATCAAATCACTGAGCGCGTAAGTGATGTTATCTATCGCAAGATAATCGCGGTAGAGGCGCAATGTGCGCCCCCAACCATAGGTAAATGCGATCAGCGGCTCATCCGACGTTGCCAGTTTTCCCTGGTTATTCTGCCTCATACCCACACCTCCGACGTTTTCCCTTCTGCCCAGAGCAGATTCTCTACTTCCACTCCTACTAACGAACAATATGAGGCAGGATAACATTTATCGATATATTCACGCTTTTCGTTTTACTTTGTGCACAATCATCTCGACGAAGATGCCGCGCAAATCGCCCCAGAGTTGCTCGGCATGGGCCTCTTCCTGCGCACGTGGCAGGTGCTGAGGCGTGCCCCAACGGTCACGCACGAACAGGTCGGTCAGGTAGTGTAACGCGCCCGCGCGCTCAGGGAATTGCTGGCTGAGTATCTGGCTATACTCGTAGGGGGTCTGAGAGAGGCGCGGTGCCAGCCCTACACAGCTTGCCATCCAGCAGAGCCGCCAGAACAGGCCGGAGACGCGCGAACTAGAGGCGTAGAGGTTGCGCCACCAGTGGACGACCAGCGCGAACAGGAAAAAGAGTAATGAGATCAGCAGCGCTCCGATAGAAATGGCTTCCAGCACCGGCATGCTCACCATGAAGACATTTCTGGCAGAGAACGTACCAGTGGGGTGATTCTTACTGGTAGTGGGGGGTGTCGCTCCAGGCGTTAGCCCAGACTTTGGTGCGGTTGTCGGTGTGGGTTGTAGCGGATGCGGGGTCGGCGTCGGTGAAGGAGATTGCGGCGGTGCGACAGGGGTGGGGAAGGAGAAGCCGGGCGTCGGGTCAAAGTCGATCCAACCGTAACCGGGGAAATACGCCTGTACCCAGCTATGTGCATCGGTGCCGTCAACCACCCATACCTTGTGCTGAGCATCGTAGTGGCCGTGAGCAAAACCATTGACCATGCGTGTTGGAATATTGAGCATGCGGGCCATCATAATCATCGCGCTGGCATAATAGGTGCAATAGCCGCTATGGGTTTTCAAAAGCCAGTCCACCACATCAGTATTGGCGGGAATGGGCGGATTATCCGTAGAGTATGTGAAGACGTGGGTATCACTCAGATGCTGCTCAAGGTCTTTCAATGCAGTATAGGTATTATTTGCCCCCACCGTCCACTGATGCATCGTCTGCAATATAGTGGGAGATTGAGAGATACTCAATGGCACTGCTTCGTAATAGACCTTCAGGATAGAGGCATTGGTATCATTGTTCCAGAAGGTGGGATCAGCGGTCGGCAAAGGCACTTCCATCAACGACTGCTCGTTTGCCGTAACCTGCGTCGATGTGACTGTATAGCGTTCTCCTGCTACGAGTGGGCTGCGCTGCAGCCACGCAGTCGCCATGCCGTTGCTATAAATAGCGACTGGCTTAGTAAAAGAAGAGGGCTGAGGGGGGGCAAAGATAAAATTTTTTGAACTGATCGGCGGCTGCTGAATCACTACATTCGTGACAACGTGCGTATCATCGCTTCTGACGACATCTGGCGGTATTGGCTCGTTGGGCGCAAACGATTGCTGGCTCGACGAATCAACCAGCGTGGTCCAGGTGTGCCCATCAAACTGATCGAGCGTCATCGCTTCCAGATATTGCGGGCCATTGCTGCTTGTATATTGCAGCACCTCTCCGGTGGGTAGATGAACACTATTGCTGATCGTTAGCTGGTCGCCAAAGAGATTGGCCGCCTGCTGATACGATTGCAGCAGGCCGGCCGGGTCGCGTAGCGAGATATTACCATTCGATAAATTGTTCCAGACATTGTTCATGCTGTCCCAGAAGCCGCCTCGCGGGGTCGGCTGATTGTGGAGCGGCAATAACCAGGCCGCCACCAGCGTTATCAATACCAGGGCAGAGGCAATGCGCATACAGCGCGTCGTCAACGTGTGCAACCACGCGCTATTGGTATACAACCCCTCTTGCTTCCATTGCACAATCTGTGCCACCAACTGCACCCGCGCAATCAGCAACAGCACCGCCGCCAGCAAAATAACCAGCAAGTAGGACAGGTCTTTTTGCGTATAGCTATAGAGGTTGACCAGCATGATCGAGCCGTAGACCAGCGCCACTAGCCAGGGCAGGTGAGCGCGGTAGACCAGCCAGCAGCCAAAGTAGCTCAAAAAGAAACAGAGGAAGGTCAGATAGAAAAAAAAGATGACATTCGTATTCGGACTGGCGAGCGCACCCATGCCGCCCAGCAGCACTGCCTTGATACTGGCGAGCAACACAAACCAGCTTACGTGAAACGCCACGACCGCCGTAAGCCAGACGGAGAACCAGTGCCCGACCAGACAAGCTGCCAGGTGCAGCAGAGCCTGTGGAACGCGCGGCAATTTAGCTACCAGCAGGCCCAGCAATAAACCAACGGCAGGCGACCAGAGTAGAATCTGGCTTTGTGGTACCCAGTGAGCATCGACAATTGCCAGCACCACGCTATAGACAGCGACAGCGAGCAACAACAGCGCCAGCCATCCCTCTTCGGGCACGGGCAGTTTTTTTACGATAGATTTTGTCGGCGCTGAGGGCGGGCGAGCAGTGGGCGGTCTGGTCGTTGAAAGGGGAATAGCACCAACATGGGATGTTCCATTTCTCTCAACTCGTCTGGCATCAATCACACTTGAACGCATTCCAAAACTCCTCAAGGCGACAATAATCCATCCTGTTTCTTCCAGTATACAATCTAAACCGGAGAAAAACAGCATCTTGAGGCACTTTTAGGACTAAATCCTCAAGATGTGTCATGTTTTGGACTGCTTCGCAAGCCATCACAAATTCTTTCAATTCTACACCGGCGCTGCTATCTGTCGCCGTCGCCCAAAGAAGAGCAGCAGCAACGTGGGGGCAATAAGCAGGCAGCTTGCGCCGAAGACGAACGAGGTTGAGAGGCTCACATTGGTCTGCAACCAGCCAGCAATTGTCGGGCCAATACTGTAGCCGATGCTCCATGTCACCGAATAGAAGCCGCTCAGCGTAGCGCGATAGCGATCAGATACCTTCTCCATCGCAAAGGCGGCGTAGATCGGGTCAATCAGCGTGCGTAGCAGGGAGCGCGTGTACTCGCCGCCAATCGCCAGCCAGATTGAGGGTGCAAAACCAATTAAGATCATCAACGGCGCGCTGACATACTGTACAAACGTAATCAGCCGCAGCTTGCCCCACCGCTTCACGAAGAGGGGCGAGGTCAGCGAGAAAATTCCGCCCGCCAGGCCGGAGATCGTGAAAATAACGCCAAGTGGGCCAGGCAGCAGATGGAAACGCAATACAAAGTAGAGCTGAATGAGCGCCACCACTGAGCCTTCGCCCATCGTAAACAGCAGGTCCGGTACCAGCAATTGCGCAAACAGTTTTACAGGTAGCCCTTCCTTTGCGCTGCTATCGGCCTGATACCCGGCGGGGGCATCACTGTATGTAGTGGCATCCCTTATGGGTGACGTGCCTGTCGATGCCACATCTTTAGGGAGCGCTGGCAAGACGATATTGGGCATCTGAGGCGGCGCAACGTTCTCTGTTACAGGCGCACCTGTGGTAGTCAAGGTACGCTTCGGCTCCCGCAAGAACCAGAGCGGCAGGCCAAAGACGAGCGTAAAGAGTGCCGCCGTCAGCACGCCCCAGCGCAGTGGCACCGTGCTGGCCGCCGAAACATGGAGTATGCCCGCCACAAATTCAGGAATGGCCCCGCCCAGCAGGTTGCCCAAAGCTCCTACACCGAGCAACAGAAAGCTATTCAGCGCCAGCACACCCACGCGCTGCTGCTCGCTGCTGCTTTCCGTCAAAATAGGGATATTCGTCACCCAGTAGGCGCTGGCCACCACGCCCTGTAACAGGCTGGCACCGAGCAGTAGTGGCGCAACGGTCATCAAGCCGGTGATAGCCAGGAAGAGCGGGGTGAGTAAGGCCGAAACCAGCAGAACTGGCTTACGCCCCAGGCGGTCGGCCAGCAGGCCAATCGGTATCGCGCCCAGCAGAGAGCCAATCGCACCCATTGCATTCAGCACGCCGATGAAGTCCGGCTTGTAGCCCAGGCTGTGCGCGTAGTAGGTGATGTTCAAGGTTGAAATGGTTATCTGAAAGCCCTTACCAAGTGTGAAGAAGAGCAGTAGATAGACGTTGAGCGGCAGGTCACGCCAGGATGGTAGAGGTATTCTTCGTTTAAACAGCAATATCTCTCGTGTCACAGGTTTAGAGGTGTTTTGTGCCAAAGGCATAGTAGAGTTGCTCCAGAGTCTAAGATGATCGCTCATTTGTCCGGCTTATAGCGTACCATATCGGCCATGTTAGCTACAATGGACGAAAGGACAGGTTCATGCAGATCCATTATTTATCTGATGTCTTAGAAAAATTAGGAAGAGTTTAACAGGTACTTAAAGTCTTATTGTTGACTTGATTTATGTAAATAGTCATGTTACTTTATAGGAGTCAAGTGTAATTACACTCTCGCGCTGTCACGTCGCTGCCTCGATAGAAGAGACATCCGCACGCGATAGCCGGGTGATTGTAGATAAGTCAGAAGAGGAGAAATCTATCCATGATGACAAGTGCCATGCTTGTTCTTGGTGCCGCACTCACCCCAGGCGGCCTGATCGCCTGGCTGGTTGTTGGCCTGATTGCCGGCTTTCTGGCGAGCCGCATTATGCGTGGACGTGGCTACGGCATCATCGGTGATATCATCGTCGGGCTGATCGGTGCCTTTATCGGCGGACTGATCGCCAACCTGCTTATTCCAGGCGCAACTTTCGGCTTCTGGGGCAGCATCGTCGTCGCCTTCATCGGTGCCTGTATTCTGATTGCCATTCTGCGCGCCATCTCCGGCGGTCTTCGTCGCGTGTAGGAGATTGGTTCACCGCGTCCGTGCATACACATCGATCCACCTGGAGACTCCTGAGCATGACGGATGCGGTGAACCGGCTCCTACGGGTTTATCGTATGTGTGTGTGTAATGCGAGCAGTTTTGCTTAGCATAGCCTCTACACCGCAGTAGCGCGTCTCGCTGAGTTCGATGGCGCGCTCTACCCATTCTACACTAAGGTTTTCGCCGTGTAACTCGTGTTCCACCGCTATCTCAGTGTAGACCTTGGGGTGCTGTTCGGCCCGCTTGCCATGTACTCGCAATGTGTAGCCGGTAATGCGCATGTGACGTTTGTATAAAATCGAGAGAACACTGATACCGGTGCAACCGGCCAGTGCGACCAGCAGCATCTCCATCGGGCTGGCTCCCATAGCCTGTTTCTGTCCATCCAACATATCCAGTTCGATGCTGTGGCCCGAACCGGTGGTGACATTGAAGTGCATCCCTTCCTGCAACCGTGCAGTTACGTACATCTCCTGCATAAATTTCTCCCTCAAAATCTGTAGGAACGCGATGATGAATTTTATCACCCGAAACCAACAATAATTCCATGCCGTAGGGGCGTGATGAATCACGCCCTTTTCGCCCGTCTCTCCGCACTCAAGGCGTGATGAATCACGCTCCTACAAGACAAATGACAGAAGGTCGTGGCCGATAATGAAGGTGCCACGATAGCCTTTCTGTTCTGCCGCCGCTTGCAGAGTTGCTCTATTCAGTGGGCGATACAGGTGCGAGCAGACAATCACACGGGCCTGGGTGGCAGCGGCCAGCGCGACCAGTTCCTCGTCGCTCGGATGGCCCGCATCAATGACGGCTATATCCACATCTTTCAGCGCGGCGATCTCCTCCTCGTGAACATACGAATCGCCGGTCAATACATACGTTTTGCCACGATAGGTGAAGCGCAGGCCGTGATTGCCAGCAGGCGGTAAAGGTACTGACGTAAAGGTGTGGCCTTCGATACTGAATGCTGGCGCAGTGATCTCGTGTACCACGATGGAGTAGTGTGACCGTTGCAATGAGGATGCGCCGAAAAGCTTCATCAGTCCATCGACCAGGCGGTGCACACCGGTCGGGCCATAGATATGCAAGTCGGCCTGGCGCGGGTTCCGCTGTGACCACGCTCCCGCCTGAAGCAGCGGTATGAGGTCCGAGACATGATCGGGATGAAAATGCGATAGCACGATATGCTGCAATTGCTGATGTTGCACACCCGCATCTAACAGACGCTGAGCCACGCCATGCCCACAATCGAACAGAATCAAGGTACCATCTAATTCCAGCAACACGCTAGAGGCGCGCCGCTCATGCTCAAGCTGACATGTCCCCGTACCCAGCAGGGTCAACAAACTCATAGGATAAGGCTCCCTTCGTACTATTCTTCGCGTTCCCATCAGGATCATGGTACGAGAGGGAGCCGGGAAAACGCAAGAGGCGGACGAGCGGGAAAAGTCGTCTACTCCTCTGCCTATTTGATGAATCTTGTTTGTTTCAGACTAAAAGCTTATATTCATAGCTAATACATGTTGTTACCATACATAGCACCATAGCCACCATAAGAGGGATACGGGTAGTACATAGAGGGATAAGGACAATAGCCCATTAGAGGGAAGAAGGAATAACCATAGCCATAACCATAACCATAGCTATAGCCCATGCCATAGGGCTGATAGGGCAGGTAGTTATTGCCACAGCCACAGGGGGGATCCTGCGTGGTACTGGTCGTTGGGTCTGTCCCCTGACCTCCAATGACGGCACCCAACACGCTTTCTCCATAGGAGATAAGTTTCGCACGGTGCAACCCACTCTTGCGAGATGGTAATTGTAATGTTTTCATCGTCAACATCCCTTTCTCATATCTATCTTTCAACATTACGTCTTGTCAGAGTCGTTCAAAAACTTTAACACTATTCTATTTTTTATATGGATGATGTATAGAACTAACTTGATCACAGACACACTCAGGTTCCTTTGTCACCCCTCCTTTCGTAAACTTTCCGTTAGCCCGCTAACATATTGTCAGCACCTTTACGCTTTGCCAGGGCGTATCTCCTCAAGGAGTATCTTTATCGTAGCATTTTTCAGAGAATTTGTCAAAGTGAACAGATATAAATTATATTATGGTATCGGCATATTATACAAATAATTATACGTCTTTATGTATTTTACAAATTCTTCGATCAGGCTAGCATATAATCGGGTCGAAGCATGGTAGGGATATACGCGAAGATCTGGTATCATATCTCAATGCAGGCTTCGTTACCGGACAAAACTTGAAAAATAGCAAACAAGCTCTACAGCGATACTACAGTCGGCAAGACACATCTTATTTTTTAGTATATAGCAGTCTTGACATGAGTAGTATATAATAGGATTAACCTCTCTAAGGTTCTTCATAACTCGCTCTTAGTTTTCTAAGGAGTACGATGTTGGAAAGCTCGGCTCGCACAGATCAGGCAACACAGGCCGAGATACACGCATTGCGACAACGGGTGGCGCAATTAGAGCAGGCACTGGCCAACCAGAGTCGGTCTGGCGCTGCGTCGGCATGCTCATCGGATGCATGTCTGCACCTGGAAGAATTTCTCGGCATTATCAGCCATGAACTCAAGAACCCGTTGACGACCATCAACGGGAATATTCAGATTGCTAAACGTTGTCTTCAGACATTATTGACTGAAGAACACAGTGTGGCGTGTGTGCAGGAATGCTATGATCTGATGTATGAGATGCTGAGCAGAGCGGAACAACAGGTGCGCATCCAGAATCGTCTGGTCAACGACCTGCTTGATGCTTCACGCTTGCAAACTCGACTGCTCACATTAGATAAACAGCCACATAATCTACTTACGCTGATACGGGGAATTATTGAGGATATACGTACCAGTATGCCACAACGCATCATTGCGCTAGAAGCACCAGATATTAGTGACATTCCCGTGCAGGTTGACAGTGATCGCATTGGACAAGTACTGATGAATTATTTGACCAATGCACTCAAATATGCTGATGCTTGCCAACCGGTGGTTGTGCGCGTAGAGGTCAAGGATCAAACCGTAAGGGTGGCAGTAGAGGATAAAGGGCCGGGGATTCCAACGGAGCAGCAGCAGTATATCTGGCAGCGCTTCTATAAAGTGCCGGGGATTCGTGCGCGTAACGGCTCTGGGACGGGGCTTGGCCTGGGCCTCTATATTTGCCGCACATTGATCGAATATCATGGCGGGCAGGTAGGCGTAGAGAGCGAAGCGGGCCGTGGTTCAACCTTCTGGTTCACGCTTCCTTTAAGGAGCAAAAAAACGAACAATGGAGCAGATACATTCTGTCATGATGCAGATAGGCGCTTTGAAAAACCGCCTGCTTGAGACAACTAAGCGCATTCAGGCTCTCGATACGCAGGTAATGCAGGCGGCCCGTATACGACAAGATCGCCTGACGAAACCGCAGGGGAGCCTGGGCCAGCTAGAGGAACTCTCCATCCGCTTAGCGGGAATGACCGGCAAAGTGCGTCCACGTTTTCCGCGCAAAGCTGTGATGGTGCTGGCTGCCGATCATGGCGTGGCGGCGGAAGGTGTCTCGGCCTATCCGCAGGCGGTGACGGCGCAGATGGTGTTGAATTTTCTGGCCGGTGGCGCGGCAGTCAACGTGCTGGCCCGCCAGGTAGGCGCGCGCGTCATCGTTGCCGATCTCGGCGTCGTCAGTGAGTTGCCGGAGCATCCTCACTTGCAGCGCCGGAAGATTGGCTACGGCACACGCTCTATGACGCAGGGACCAGCAATGACAACACAAGAGGCATTGTGTGCCATCAGCGCCGGTATCGAGATGGTCATGGATGAAGCGAAGCAAGGACTTGACCTGCTGGCAATAGGTGAGATGGGCATTGGCAATACGACTGCGGCCAGCGCGATTGTCGCCGCTATCAGTGGTTGCCCTGTGGCGGATGTCACCGGGCGGGGTACGGGCATCGACGAAGAAGGCTGGCGGCACAAAGTTGCCTGTATTGAGCAGGCGCTGACTCTTAATCATCCTGATCCCACCGACGCGTTGGATGTGCTGGTGAAAGTGGGCGGTTACGAGATCGCGGGCCTGGTCGGCGTCGTTTTGGCGGCGGCCTCGCTGCGTCTGCCGGTCATTGTCGATGGCTTTATCGCCAGCGCGGCGGCCCTCCTGGCGACCGAGCTATGCCCTCACGCGCGTTCCTATTTAATTGCAGCGCATAGCTCGGTCGAGGTAGGCCACCGCGTAATTCTTGAACGCATGGAGCTGGTACCCTTGCTCAACCTCAATCTGCGCCTGGGCGAAGGCTCTGGGGCCGTCCTCGCCATGCCGCTCATCGACGCCGCTGCCGCGCTGCTCGATGAAATGGCTACCTTTGAAGAGGCGGGAGTGTCAGAGTCGGAGGCGCGCTAAGCAGTAACCTCCAGTAGTCCCATCGCCCCTTTGACCATATCCGCCAGCGCATGGGTCATCACGGGATATTGGCCCGGCTCCGGTATGATTACTTCAATGATGGCCGAACCTGCTGGCGGGATGGTGACGGCTGTTGTGCCAACGATATGGTTCTGCGGGTTGCCTTCGATATACACATCATCGAGGACGGTGCCGATAATATGGAAGGCACTAAATTTAGAGGGGCCGACATTCACGACGAACAGGCGCGCTGGCATCACGAGCTTGATAAAGCTTCTGCATAAAACATTCTCCTTACATCTTCTTATTATTTATTACTAAATCTCAGCTCCCCTTCCGTAATACTGGAAGTCCTCACGAAAACCACCCTGTCCCTCACCGATGGTACTGTAATCGGTGACAAAGTCGATGGAGCGCAGAAATTTCACCATCTTGTAGCCCAATTGCGTCTCACAGCGCAGGCGCAGAGGTGCACCATGCTCAAGCGGCAACGGCTTTCCGTTCATTTCATAGGCCAGGATGGTCTGCGGATGCTTCGCCAGCGTCATATCGATGACCTCATAGAAGATGTAATCATGAGCCTCCTTGAGTTCAGGCTTGACCGATTGTTTCCCTTTCTGGTAAGAGATCAGCACGACATACTGCGCTGCTGGCTTCACGCCGCAGAGGGCCATCAGTTCGCTTAGAGGCACGCCGCCCCATTCAGCGACACCCGACCAGCCCTGAATACAATTATGCTTGGTGATCTGGGTGTGTTTGGGAAGCTTGCGCAGGTCTTCCAGCGAGAGATGGAGCGGTGTGACAACCAGGCCACCAACCTCTAAGCGCCAGTCCGCGAAATTATTTTGCGCCAGCCGCTGAAACTCCTCACTCACCGGTGGGCGACCATTCACCCAGAAGTAAGGTGAGATATCGGATACCCGGTACTGCTGGCGGGATTCTTCGCGGTGCAGAAGCATCTTGCGCACGGGGTCTACCAGGAAGCCCAACGCGCGCTGCATCTGCCGACGGTTACGCAGTGTCTGCCAGGAAGCCCAGACCCAGATCACGATGGCGATAAGCAGAGCGATAACGCCAACCGCGATGGCGGCTCCCACGCTCCCTTGAGGTCGTCCAAAGATAATACTACGAATGTTATCCGGGAAATGTACGATGAGAACCAGTGCAGTATGCACGATAATGAAGAGTACGAAGGCAATCATGCTTAAAAAATGTAAGCTGCGCGCGGCCTGACGTCCACCGAAGAGTTGAATATACCAGGGGAAACGAGCCTCAATCGAGGGCGACATCGCTGCCCCCGTCGCCAGCATCAAGGGAGCTAGCAGGAAGATCACCGCCGCGTAGGTCAATTGTTGTAGAGGATCAAGGGGCCTGAAGCTGCTGGTCGGCGGAACGTGAAAAGTGATATAGGTGAGAAAGGTCTGCCAGGCGCGCGGAAAAATTGACCAGGAAGTAGGAAGCAGCGTCGCCCATTCGCCGGTGGCAAAGAGGAGAATCCAGTAGATAAGGCCGTTCAGCACCCAGAAGATAACGGAGAAGAAGTGCCAGTGGCGGCCCAGGCCAAGATTATCCCCTCCAGGCAAGGCCAGCCATTTTGAAACCGGCACCTCGTCATCCATTGATGTATACAGGGTATCTTTTGGCACCTTCTTCTTAACCAGGTTGAGCCAGGCCGTCTCCGGTTCACAGCCATCGTTCCAGTACAGGCGCGGATGCGCTCCGGCGATCTGAATACCACTGCGGATCAATAATACAATAAAGATGATATTAATGTAGTGGGTGAAGACAACCCACATCGGGAACCCGACAAGCTGCATGAGTATGGCTCTCTTTCCTTGACAAAATCATACATACATATCTCATGTGAGGAACTGGCATATCTTAATACACGTATGATATTTTTAGATCGTTTCACGATCTATTTTTAGGAAGACAGGAGTAGTAGTCATCATATCTTATTGCATAAGCAAAAATAATCATTATGATAGACAAAACGAAGACAAAATCTCCCATTGTTTTCTATTATGTATCTCTTGAGTTTTTGCCACATATGCTGCATCTTAGAGGCAAAAACATCTTCTCGTGATTATAAATTGCAGAACACTCTTTTGGGAGGCAGAAGAGAAAAAGGGGAAATCGCAAACTTAGCGATTTCCCCTTGCGTAAACAGCTTATTGTACATTCAGGCGTTCTTTGATAGTCTGGGCAAAAGTTTCTAAGTCGTCGAGGCGGTGCTGGATGTGATCGTAGAGCAGGTCGCGGTTGAGCAAGTCTGGTTCATGCACCAGCGCTTCACGCAGGTTGGTTAGTATCTCCAGGCGATAGGCCAGGGGACGCGGGATGAGCTGCTCGCCGGCAACGATGCTTAACAGCTCGTGATAGCCCTCTGGTTTGCGCAGGCCCAGGGCGACCGTCAGAATGCTGCACAGTTGCAGGCAAGCCTCAATGGCCAGTTGCAGATAACGCTCTGCCAGGCCGTAGACACGGTAGTCTGCGATGAACTCTTCGTAGCTGGTCTTGCCCAGGTCGCGCAGGATGGCAATGGCTTCCTGTAACTGTTTGAGGTGACGCTCTACGAGTTCTTTGTCCACCGGCAACATCTTGTAAATGCGGCGGCTCAGGGCCTGATTCTGTATCTCGTCGAATTTCTTGAAATCCAGGTAGGCCATGACGGCCTTCGTCTCGAAGGTGATGCGCTGTTTTTCGTCGCGGCAGAAGAGCAGTTGCCCGTGCTTAATCACCTGCAATTTGAGCAATAGCGAAGCCTGGTTTAAGATGAACACGTCGATACTATCCGATTCCAGACGCTTGGCCAGCTCGCTGAAGAAGTAGAGCCGATAGTCGAGGAACTGATCGGACTTGACCTGGTCCATCAGCAGAATAGCGATATCGATATCGCTCAATTGGCCGAAGCTGGCGCGGTTGGAAAGGGTACCGGCGAGATAAGCCACATTTACAGGAGTTTGGGTGAAGAGTTGATTAAGTTGAGCCTGCTTTGCAAACAGATTCATCAACGACCTCCAAGAGTGCCCTGGACAAACCCAGGTCGTTGGCATAAAAGAAGAAGCAATCCCTACCCATGTGCAAGGGGCTTTCTTTAACTATACCACAAAACGACCGGTGTTGTGAATTGTTTGAGACCTGAAATCGGCTCTATCTATCCTTCTACCCATTCTTCGCCGTCGGTAGCAACTTCTTTTTTCCAGATAGGAACAGTGGTTTTCAGCGTGTCGATGATGTAGCGACAGGCCTCGAAGGCCTCGGCGCGGTGTGGGCTGGCAACGACCACAATTACGCTGGTTTCACCGATCTCCAGCCGCCCGAAGCGATGAGCTACGGCGACGCGCTCCACGCCCCAACGACGCTGTGCCTCAGCAATGATCTCGCGTATCTGCGGCTCCGCCATCTCGACATAGGCTTCGTATTCCAGATAGCGCACCTGCTTACCACGCGCGTGATTGCGTACCACGCCCTCAAAGATCACGACACCTCCGTCCCTGGGATCACTGACAGCCGCCAGCAGCGCGTCACGGTCAAGCCGTTCGCGCGTGAGTTGTACGACCGGTTCCATAGCCTCCTCTCCTCCTGATCACATCTTGCTGGTTCCACCCCCCATGGGAGGGATAAACACTAATTCATCACCATCATGCAACACGCTCTCCAGGGGAACATAGTGACGGTTGAGCGCGTAGATAGAACGTTCCACGACAGCTTGCAGGCCAGGATAGCGGTCGAGAAGCAGGGCGCGCGCATCCGCCACGCTGGCTCCATCAGGCAACGTGAATAGCTCCTCATTAAGTCCGGTATGTTCGCGTAGGGAAGCGAAATAACGAATGCGTATCTTCATGGCACGAGTATAGCACACATAGGCCGATCAGGGATAGAGGCACATGCCTCTATCCCTGGCACGATGTCCACAGCATGATATCCCCTGTGTGTATTACTAGCATTATAGGCCATGCTGTAGACTCATGCCTTTCTCGTCATTTATTGCTGGTTTGCAACATCAGCCAGTGCACGGTCTAGCAGGTCGGCGGCCTCATCGAGATCGGCGGTAGTCAAGATCAAGGGCGGGATCATGCGCAAGTTGTCGGGGCTGGTGCTGTTGAGCAGCAGGCCATGTTCCAGCGCCTTCTGCACAATGGCTGATCCCAGGCCATTTTGAATATGCACGGCGCGCATCAGGCCGAGACCACGCGGGCTGTCCATGATGGTCGGGTATTTGGCGCACAGTGCGTTGAGCTTATCGTTCCAGTATGCACCCATCCTGGCCGCGTTGTCGAGCAGATTGTCCTGCACAATCGTCTTGACGGTAGCGACACCGGCGGCGCAGGCGAGCGGATTACCGCCGAAGGTGGTACCGTGATCGCCCGGCGCGAAGACATCCGTGCGCGGGCCGGTCAACATGGCCCCAATCGGTACGCCACCGGCCAGACCCTTTGCCATAGTGACGATATCGGGCGTGATGCCATAGTGCTGCCAGCCAAAGAACTTGCCGGTGCGGCCCATGCCGGCCTGCACTTCGTCGCAGATCAGCACAAGGTTCTGTTCATCGCACCATTGGCGCAGCCCCTGCATAAACTCCTGGCTGGCGGGCCAGATACCGCCCTCACCCTGCACAGACTCGATCAGAATGGCGATTGTTTTTTCGCTTGTTGCCTGCTTAACGGCCTCTAAATCATTGAAAGGTACCTGTTTGAAGCCATCGGGCAGCACACCCCAGGAAGCCTGATAGCTGGCCTGGCCGGTGGCCGCAGTTGTTGCCAGCGTGCGCCCATGAAAGCTGCGCTCCATACTGATGATTTCATAGGCTCCGTTGCGATGCAGGCGACCATACTTACGTGCCAGTTTGAACGCGCCCTCGTTAGCCTCCGCGCCGCTGTTTGAGAAGAATGAGCGCATGCCACCGCTCTGTATGGCAAGCTGCTCGGCCAGCTCGATTTGACGTATGTTGTAGTACAGGTTGGAGACATGTATGAGTTGAGCCGCCTGCTCCTGCACCGCCCGCACTACGGCGGGATGGCAGTGTCCCAGCACGTTGACGGCGATGCCAGCCACGAAATCAAGATACACCTTGCCATCGCTATCCCACACATGTACACCTTCGCCACGCACCAGCGTCACCGGTTGGCGTTTGAACGTGCCCTGATAATACTTACGCTCAAGTTCAGGCCAGTTACGTTGATTTACTTCGGTCATTGCCATCTGTTGTTTTTCCCCTCTGTTTCTCCTATATAGATGATTGTACGTGTACACGCGATAATGCATTTTCACCATCGGCGATCTCGTAGGGGCGTCATTCATGACGCCCTGCGGCTCGGCGAACCGCTGTCCGGCGATCTCGTAGGGGCGTCATTCATGACGCCCTGCGGCATGGTGCCAGTGCCGGTTTCGGTTGTGAAAATGCATTATCGAGCAGGGCGTGATCAATCACGCCCCTACGGCATGGTGCCATGGCCGATTTCGGTTGTGAAAATGCATCATCGAGCAGGGCGTGATCAATCACGCCCCTACGGCATGGTGCCAGTGCCGGTTTCGGTTGTGAAAATGCATTATCGAGCAGGGCGTGATCAATCACGCCCCTACGGCATGGTGCCATGGCCGATTTCGGTTGTGAAAATGCATCATCGA
>DAOTVZ010000024.1:0-13248 GCA_034436045.1 Ktedonobacteraceae bacterium
TGATGCCATTGCCGGTTTCGGGTGAAAAATTCATCATCATCGTGACGGTGTCGATGTACATTCAGCGAAAATTCAGCAAACATTCAGCGAAAATTCACATTTTTGCGGATATAACTTGTTTAGAAAAATTTATCTTTTTTTTGATTTTTTCTTGACATTTATCTGTTACAACTATGCTATCTGATACAGAATAATAATTATGAAGGATATTGAACGAGATAAGCAATATTATCTCGCCCAGGAAAAAGGAAATCTATCTCTCTTTTGCATATGCTATCAGAGATATAGGTAGTTCTTGAATGGAGATTAGAATGGGATTGGCCTTTGATGAACAACAACTGCGGTTTCTGGGATACCAGGTAATTGATGAGGTGACGGATTACCTGATCCATGTACGGGAGCGCCCTGTCTGGCAGCCTATGCCTGATGCTGTGTGTAACGTGTTAGAGACGCAATCTTTGCCACTAGAGGGGGATAACTTTGAGGACATCAAGGCACCTTGCCCTCGCTATCCTGCATGATATTCCCGAAAAATGGGTGTTATGTCGCGCAAAAAGATTTCTGCCGTTTTGGGGCCAATGCCTTTAAATGTTTGCAGGCGTGAGGATAGTTCGTCGAGCGTTTGGGCTTGTGTGAGTAAGTTGGTGATTGTTCCATAAGTTTCTTTGAGAGCTTTGCAAACATCCAGCAACTTTGTTGCCGTTGAGAAATCGTAGCGCACATAATGTCCTCTATCCAGCACCTCGACGAGCTTATCCCATCCGGCCTGCAAGATGGCCTCTGGTGTCGTCAGCCCCTCTTTGACAAATTCATCATAAGCGTGCCGTGCCACTCCTTGCTGAATTGGTTTGCCGAACAGCAAACACGCCAGAAACCACTTGAAGTATTCAGATTCCTGTCGTGAAGCAAGATCAATACCCAGGTTATGCGCTTCTATCTTCTTTTGCTCCATGACTATCCTATCAGGAAAGAAAAATTTTGTCAGTGTATATAATCATGATGCTGCATGAGGTAAAGAGGTGGATGAGATGGGTTTTTCGCGAAGCCTATAGAAACGTCCAGGCTGATATCTGAAGGAATGCCGAAATGCGACTGCATTCGACATTCCTTCAGGCATGGCTATTCTTGTTTTTCTCGTACCTCAACTCCCGCGAGATTTTCCAGCACTCTTAGCACTGAGGTATAATCGTCTCGACCGTAACCGGAGGCGCGTGTGGCCTCGTACATCTGGCGCGCCAGCGAGGTCAGAGGAAGCATAACCTGATTCTCTGCGCCAAGATCGAGCGCGAGACCCAGGTCTTTATGCAGCAGGTCGGTCATGAAGCCGGGTTTGAAGCTGCCATTGAAGGCGCGCAGCGGAAACTGATTGGCAAGCTGCCAGCTTGCGCCCGTGCTAACGCCGATGATCTTTGCCATCGTCTCTACCTCGACGCCGGCCTTGACGCCCAGCACAAAGGATTCGGCAATTGAGGCGGCGATGGTTCCAGCAAGAGCATTGTTGACCAGCTTAACCACCTCGCCCGCGCCGCTCGGCCCGACATAGAAAATGTTCTCTTTTTTGCCCATCGCTTCTAATACCGGACGCGCCTGCTCAAAAACTTCGCGTTCTCCGCCGACCATGATGGAGAGTGTGCCGTTGACCGCTCCTTGCGAGCCGCCGCTGACTGGCGCATCTAGCATGGCACAGCCCTTCTCGCGGGCGATCTGCGACAGCTTACGACTCATGGCCGGTGCGATGGTACTCATATCAACGATAATCAGTCCTTTGTGCGCGCCCTCAAGTATGCCTTGTGGCCCCGCAACCACCTCTTCAACCTGCGCCGAGTTGGGTAGCATGGTGATGACTATTTCTGAAACCATCGCAACAGCACGCGGTGAGGGAGCCTGTTTTGCCCCCGCCTGTAGCACCTCCTGTACCTCTGGTTTCTCAGGGTGGCGCGCGAAAATAGTGACCTCATGTCCCGCCTTGAGGAGATTGAGCGTCATGGGGCGACCCATGACACCTATCCCGATAAATCCGATCTGCATCTACATCATCCTTCTTTTCGATAATAGCTATCAGAGGCATTATTCCATTTCAACAAGGACAGCCCCACCTTTCACGACATCGCCCTCTTTCACCGAGACGCGCCGCACTTTGCCGTCGTAGGGCGCGGTGATTGTGTGTTCCATCTTCATGGCGCTCAAAATGACCAGTACCTGTCGTGCTGCAACCTGCTGGTTATCCTGCGTCTGCACCTTGACGATGGTACCGGCCATTGGTGCGGTGAGCGTCTTTTGTGAGTGCAGCGAGCCACTACCACGCGCTGACACCTCGACATCGGGCGGCTGACGCAGAGCTAACTGATAGCGGCGTCCGTTGAGACTGACCTGTATTGTACCCGTTTGCCGCTCTATAAACAATCTCTGCTGACGCACACCGCGTATCAACACCATGCGCCCACTATTTCCTATAGCCATTTGAAGGATACCCTGGTCTTTGCCGTTCAGTCGCACGTGCCAGCTCTGAAGATCACGCTCATTTTGAGCTTTAAGCGTCTCAGAGGTGTTATTATTGCTTGACTGAGCAAGCTGAGTGGTCAGGACGGGCGTGAGTGATACGGTGTATTCCTGCTCATGGTAGAGGTAGGTGAAGGTGCGTGCCTCGCCGAGCATGCGCCAGGGGCCGAGCGTGTGCCAGGGATTGCCGTCGCTGGAAGCGGGCTGGCGGGCAGATGGTAGCTGATTTTCATAAAGTGCGGCAGCGATCAGCACTTCGTCTGGTAGGGCTACATCCTGCTGCGGTGCGAGCAAGCCGTGTTCATCGAGGAAAGCGGTATGTGTATAGCCCTCGCTGAAGGCGGGATGGCAAGCGATGTCGTAGAGCAAAGGTATGTTGGTGGTGACGCCAAAAATAGCGGTTTCGGCCAGACTGCGCTGCAAGCGCGCAATAGCCGCCGGGCGATCCTCGCCATAGACGATGAGCTTGGCAATCATCGGATCGTAGTATTGCGTGATCTCATCGCCGCTTTCGATGCCACTATCGATACGCACGCCCGGTCCCTGCGGCTCAACAAAGGTGCTGACCGTGCCGGTTGAGGGCAAAAATTGCCTCTGCGGGTCTTCGGCGTAGATGCGCACCTCGATGGCATGACCGCGCTGTGTGACCTGCTCTTGCGTAATGCCAAGCGTCTCTCCAGCGGCGACGCGCAACTGATGGCGCACCAGGTCAAAGCCTGTGACCAGTTCAGTGACGGGATGCTCGACTTGTAAGCGCGTGTTCATTTCCAGAAAGTAGAAATGGCGGTCACTATCCAGAATGAACTCCATCGTACCGGCATTAACATAGCCTGCTGCCCTGGCAATGCGTACTGCCGCGTGGCCCATCTCGGCCCGTAGCGCGGGTGTGAGCGCAACAGAGGGACTCTCCTCAACGATCTTCTGGTGGCGGCGCTGGATGGAGCATTCGCGTTCGCCCAGGTAGATCATGTTGCCATGTGCGTCGCCCAATATCTGTATCTCCACGTGGCGCGGCTTGATCAGCAGACGTTCGAGAAAGACTGTATCGTCGCCAAAGGATGCTTTGGCCTCGCGGCGCGCGCCCGCCAGTTCCGCTAAAAAGTCGGCCTGACGATGTACCTCGCGCATACCTTTCCCGCCGCCACCTGCCGAGGCTTTGATAAGAAGAGGGAAGCCAATGCGCTCGGCCTCGCGCAGCAGCGTGTCATCGTCCTGGCTCTCACCTGTATAGCCGGGGACTACTGGTGCGCCGACCGATTGTGCCAGTTGCTTGGCGGCAATCTTTGAACCCATCAGGCGCATAGCGTGCGCCGGGGGGCCGATGAAGATGATACCGGCCTCTTCACAGGCCTCGACAAAGTCGGCGTTCTCGGAAAGGAAGCCGTAACCAGGGTGAATGGCCTCGGCCCCGCTCTGGCGGGCCACATTAATCAGGGTATCGATGCGCAGGTAGCTCTGCGTAGCCGGGGCCGGGCCAATAAAGTACGCCTCGTCGGCTTCGCGCACGTGACGCGCGGAGCGGTCGGCCTCGGAGTAGACCGCGATTGTCTGAATGCCCATCTCCCGGCAGGTGCGCATGATGCGCAGGGCAATTTCGCCACGATTGGCAATGAGTATCTTCTTAAACATCTTATGCGATCCAGTTTGCTTTGCGCTTGTCTAAAAACGCTCGTAAGCCTTCCTGCCCCTCTTCACTGATGCGCAGACGCGAGATAGTTCTGGCAGTATAGAGGCGTGCGTCTTGATAGTTCATAGCTCCGACCGTCAGAGCCAGCTTCTTGCACTCGCGTAATGCCTGTGGTGCGCTGGTCAGCAGTTCGGCCACCGCTTTCTGTACGGCGTCGTCAAGCTCCTCAGAGGGCACGACGATATGTACAAGGCCGATGCTGAGCGCGCGCGCTGCGTTGAAGCGTTCGCCGGTTGTGAAGAGGACACGCGCGTTGTTTTCGCCAATTTTGCGCAGCACGAAGGGCGAGATGACGGCAGGAGCGATACCCAGTTTGACCTCGCTAAAGGCGAAGCGGGCATGTTCGGCGGCAATGGCCAGATCACAAACGGCGATCAGGCCCAGGCCGCCGCCCATTGCTGTGCCGTTGACGCGCGCGATGACCGGTATGGGACAGGTGTTGACGGTATAGAGCATATCGGAAAGGCGTAGCGCGTCGTTCAGGTTCTCTTCCGCTGTGAGGGTAGCGGCGGCTTTCATCTGGTTGATGTCGGCTCCCGCGCTAAATGACGCGCCCTCGCCGGTCAGGATAATGGCATGCAGTTCGGTATCGCCACTGAGTTCTGTAAAGGCGTTCGCCAGGTCTTCGACGACCTGCGCGTTAAAGGCGTTGTGTACTTCGGGACGGCGCAGTGTGATGGTGGCGACTTTATCTTGATGGCTGCGCTCGACAGTTAAATGAGTGTACGTCATTGTGCATCTCCTACATTTTTACATTCTAAATACGCCAAACGGTGTTTCAGGCATCGGTGCATTAAGTGAGGCGGCGATGCCCAGAGCGAGAACTGTGCGCGTATCGGCAGGGTCGATGATACCATCATCCCACAGGCGCGCGGTGCTGTAATAGGGGTTGCCCTCTTCTTCGTATTTGTCCAGGATGGGCTGCATGAACTCTGCCTCTTCTTCCGGCGTCATGCTTTTGCCACGTGCCGCCAGGCCCTCCTTGCGCACGGTCAGTAGCACATTGGCGGCTTGTTGGCCACCCATGACTGAGATACGCGCGTTGGGCCACATCCAGAGCTGACGCGGCGAATAGGCACGTCCACACATGCCGTAGTTGCCCGCGCCAAACGAGTTACCAATGATGACGGTGAAGCGTGGCACGGGCGCGTTGGCAACGGCCATAACCATCTTGGCCCCATCTTTAGCGATGCCGCCATTCTCATACTGTTTGCCAACCATGAAGCCGGTGATATTTTGCAAGAAAACGAGCGGCGTCTGACGTTGCGCACATAGCTCGATAAAGTGCGTGGCTTTCAGCGCGCTTTCGGAGAAGAGAATGCCGTTATTGGCAATGATGCCGACGGGATAGCCCATGATACGCGCGAAGCCACAGACTATCGTGGTGCCATAGAGTTCTTTAAATTCGTGGAAGCGGCTCCCATCCACGATGCGCGCGATGACCTCACGCACGTTATAGCTCTTGCGGCTATCCTTGGGGACGATACCGTAGAGTTCCTTCGGATCGTAACGCGGCGGCTCGACCGGGTGAATATCCCAGGGAATATGCTTGCGCCGATTGAGGTGTGAGACGATACTGCGGCAGATGGCCAGCGCGTGTTCATCGTTGACGGCGAAATGGTCGGTGACGCCTGAGATACGGCAGTGAACGTCGGCTCCGCCCAGTTCCTCAGCAGTAACCACTTCGCCGGTGGCGGCCTTGACCAGTGGCGGGCCACCCAGGAAAATAGTGCCGTTGCCTTGCACAATGATCGTCTCGTCGCTCATGGCCGGAACATAGGCCCCGCCTGCTGTGCAAGAACCCATGACGACGGCGATTTGTGGAATGCGCTGGCTCGACATGCGCGCCTGGTTATAAAAGATGCGCCCGAAGTGGTCGCGGTCGGGGAAGACATCGGCTTGCAGAGGCAGAAAGGCCCCGCCGGAGTCCACCAGGTAGATGCAAGGCAGGTGATTCTGCTCGGCGATCTCCTGGGCACGCAGGTGCTTCTTAACTGTCATGGGGTAGTACGTGCCGCCCTTGACGGTGGCATCGTTGGCGACAATCATACATTCCTGGCCCTCGACCACGCCGATGCCTGTCACAATGCCTGCTGCGGGTGCGTCGTTGTCATACATGTCCCACGCTGCCAGGGGACTGAGTTCGAGAAAGGGAGTATCGGGGTCGCACAAAAGGCGGATGCGCTCGCGGGCCAGCAGCTTGTTGCGCTTGCGATGGCGGGCCACAGCCTCCGGCCCGCCACCCTGCTGTACCTGCTGGATACGTTGCTGAAGTTCCGCGAGTAGTTGCTCAAAATAGCGGGTATTTTCTTGAAATTCGTGGCTATGGAGATCTATATGCGTTTCAAGAATGCTCATTGCTTTGTCTCTTCCTCTCAACAGCGATGATGGGGATAGCGGTGCAGATAGGATGCGCCATTGCATCCTCATTGAGAGGATAGCACCGCTTAGCAACGAGCGTCAAGGCAATCTTATTTTTGGCAATGATGAGGGAGCAAAACTTGAACCATAATGAAGAGAGCATTTTCGCCGCATGTTTGTCAAGCCAGGACGTTTCTGCTATCATGACAACAAAGCATAGCTGGCATGATTCAGTAGTTAATGGCAATGCAAGGAAGGCACAGCATTGGAAATACGAAAGAGGGAAGATGAGTACAGAGAAGAATATGCTTCCTTTTGACTTAAATGATGAGGATGTGTTTTTGGGAGAAGTTGTTGATGAGCCTACGCCAATCATAAGGCATGGGAAAAAGTATTATAGCTGTGCTGTAGATATACGGAAGCTAAAAAATAAGCCCCTCTATCGAGGAAGGGCATATCTTATCCTGGTAGTGGGAGAAGTTGTGCCTGTTTTCATTACCGGTACTATGCTTGTCCATCCCACGCCGGAGGCGGTACGCTCTGGGCACTGGAAGCCAGATATTGTGTATCCGCTTTTCAGCGCAGACGGCTTCACTGAGGAACAGGTAAAGCGGGCACATACTTTTGTGCAACATAAAATGTATATATAACAGCTAATCTATAGTAGAAAACGGATTTGATTTTACTATGGAGCAGAGAGGTATTGAGATGCTGGCATTACAGGGAAAACGGGTACTGGTGATGGGTCTGGGTTTGCAGGGATCAGGTATGGCGGCGACGCGCTATGCTGTACAGCAGGGGGCGATTGTGCGTGTGACCGATATGAAGACGCCGGAGGTGCTGGCTCCCAGCGTGCAGGCTCTGGCCGGTTTGCCGATAGAGTTTGTGCTGGGCAGACACCGCGAAGAGGATTTTCTGTGGGCCGATATCGTCATTCGCAACCCTGGTGTGCCGCGCTCCTCGCCCTATCTGCGCCTGGCTCAAGAGCATGGGGCGCGTATCGAGATGGAGATTGCCCTGTTTTTCCTGGCTTGTCCGGGACGTATCATTGGTGTCACCGGTACGCGCGGCAAGACTACAACAACCACGCTTCTGTACGAAATCATCCGTGCTACAGGGCAGGATACGATCCTGGGTGGCAATGTAGCCGGAGTTGAGACGCTTTCACTCTTACCGCAGATTCGAGCGGAGACACAGGTCGTATTGGAATTATCAAGCTGGCAATTAGAAGGATTGACGCCGCACAAGATCAGTCCGTCGGTCGCGGTAATGACGAACATCTATCCCGACCATCTCAATACCTATAATGGCATGGAAGATTACGCTGAGGCAAAGGCCGCTATTTTCCGCTATCAGCATGCCGATGATCTTGCCATTTTCAACTACGACAATCCCTGGACACGCCGTTTCGGTGAGGAAGCACCCGGACAAGTCTGGTTCACCAGCCTGGAGCGTGGCGGGAGCTTTGCACGTGGCTCTAACGCGCTGGAACCCTTTATCTTCACAGAAACGCCACTGGCAGGACGGCACAATCTGGAGAACATTTTGCTGGCGACGACCGCAGCGCGCCGCCTGGGCGTTGCGGATGAAATCATCATGCAGACTGTGCGCCAGTTTCGCGGCGTGCCGCATCGTCTGGCCGAAGTGGCGACGATTGGTGGGGTGCGCTACATTAACGACAGCAGCAGCACCACGCCGGTGGCCGGGCGGGTCGGCATTGAGGCCATGAACGCGCCGATAGTGCTGGTCGCCGGTGGCAATACCAAACATCTGCCCTTAGAGCAGTGGCCCGCAACCATTGTTGCGTGTTGCCGTGATGTGGTGTTATTAAGTGGTAGTGGCACCGATGAACTGCTGCCCGCGCTTGACGCAGAGGCACAACGACAGGGTGTGCCTTTACCTGTGCGCGGCGTCTATGATAATTTCCAGAGAGCGATGGACGCGGCGGTTGCCCTCACCCGTCCCGGTGACGTGTTGCTCTTCTCGCCCGGCTTCACCAGCTTTGGTATGTTTTTGAACGAATTTGACCGGGGAGATCAGTTCGTGGCCTACGTAGAACGGCTACGTAACAAATAAATGTAATACGTGCGTGCATATTGTACCCCAATTGTCCTATGAGAGCGTGACGCGGTTTACCCGTTCGTTATACTTAACAGTAGAGGAAAAGCTCTTGTATCGGGGGGAAAATCATGAGCCGTGTCAAGGGGTACAGGCAATTAATGCAAGCAATCATAGTTTCTATTTGTTTGCTGGTTGTAGTAGCCGCGTGTCAGAATGGTGTTGCGCAGATTGCGAATAAAAATACGTTGTCCTTGCAGAATGAGGCGATAGCAACGCCTTCGTCTACTGCTACTGCTGTCACCGGACAAGGGATGGGGATTCTCGTTCCGCAGCAGCATGGAAAGACACCTGTAACAACGACAAAAGGCAAAATATCAGCCACACCGACAGCGCAGGGAGGGACGGGAACTGCCTCTGGCTCCGGCACCGCTACTCCGAATCCTGGCTCAGGTGCTGGCGCGCCGGGGGCGGGAACGTCTAACCCGGTCGGCGTGCCAGCAGGTTTTCCAAACTATTTTAGCTTTGGGGTAATGAGCAATCCGGGAGAAGCGCCGATCCTCGATGCTATGCGCAGCCAGAATGGCACGGCTTACGCCTTTCGCTATCAGTATCTCACTGGCGGCGTTAATACCGGTCATGGGTGGGAGACGTGGAATCAACCGGCGGGACAGTACGCGACTAATTATATGAACGAGAGCTATCAGAATGGCTATATCCCCGCCTTCGCCTACTATGAGATCTGCCTCTCGAACGGCGTGAATCCTGGCTCTTATTGTGGCGGACATAACTTACAACAAGATACGAGCAATATCGATAATCCCAGCACCATGAATGCATATTATGCCAACTGGGCCTTACTGATGCAAAGAATAGGCGCATTCGGGCATCCGGTGCTGGTGATTGTCGAGCCGGACTTCTGGGGTTTCATGCAAAATGCCACCAATGGCAGCGATAATGCTGCCGACGTTCCGGCCAGTGTAAACTCTTCCGGTTATCCCGACGCGGCAGGTTTCCCTGATACGGTGCAGGGTTTCGCCTGGGCCTTGCTGCATATGCGCGACAAATATGCTCCCAACGCTATTCTGGCGCTGCACGCTTCGTGTTGGGCTTCTGGCAACGATATTGCGACCAGCACATCTCCCAATCTCAATGTGACGGCTATGGTGCAGCAGGAAGCTGCTTTCTTGAATAGCGCCGGACTGGTGGGTAACCCGGCGGGTGTCTCCAGTTGGGATGTGCTTTCAAATGATGTGGCCGATTTTGACTCAGGTCAGCCGGGCAGTCGAGGATGGTGGGATCGCTACAACAAAACCTTTCCTAATTTTGCGCGCTACCTCAGCTTTATCAGCCAGTTGAGCCAGGCCACCAACCGGCGCGTGGTGATGTGGCAGGTACCGATGGGCAACCAGTATTTTGATACAATGAACAATTCGCCGGGCCACTATCAGGACAATCGGGCGGAATATATTCTAGGCCATGTGCAGGATTTCGCCAATGCCGGTGTGATCGCCGTGCTGTTCGGACCCGGCAATGGTGGTACGATGAATACCGACGCCATGCATGACGGGGTGACAAATCCTGCTCCGATCAGCACTTATGAGTGCAATATGTGCAACAATCATGTGAGTAGCTATCCTGACGATGACGGTGGGTATTTGAGGATATTTGTAGGGCAATATATGCAAAACCCGCTACCGCTCTCATGATTGTCCAGGCTATTCCAAATAACCCAGGGCACGCAGACGAGCTTTGATGATCTCGATCTCTTGCTGGTTTTCTTCCTCATAGGCTTCTTTCCAGAGCGGAGTGATGTAGCCATGCCGCTCCAGGTAGTCGATGATGCGCAGCGCGCTCCGTTCAGGTGGCTCAAGCTCTGTGTTGATGTTCAGTTCGGCGCTGAGAGGAGGCTGGTAGATATCCTCACCGATGTGGGGAACATGCTCCAGACGCAACAGGCGGTTGTGGCGTACCGTTGGGCTGCAAAAAAGGTAGATTTCGATAAAGGGCTGGAGATGTTCGCGCGCGTAGTCCCTGGCCGCGCGATAGGGTGAGACAGAGGTAGTGATAGGAATAACGCCGTTGCGCCTCAACAGTGTGCAAAGGTAGGAAATGAAGGCGTCGTAGCCCAGCGTGTGACTTTGATCATCAGGAATCTCTTCACTCAGATGCATCTCTTCTTGAAGCCAGCGTGTCAGGACGAGGCTGTCGATGATTTCGGCGCGGTAGCCACGTGTGAGCAGTGCCTGCCGCACCAGAGAAGCCAGCGTTGTTTTGCCACTGCCGGGCAGGCCAGTATACCAGAGGGTGCAGGTTGCCCTCTGTTCAGCAGAAATCACTGACCAACCGGACGAGACTGGTAGCAGTGGATGTTGCGTCATAGGCCCGATCACCCTTTTACCGCAATGATAACTTCTTTCTTGCATTGTATCTCTTCTTTTCTGTCAGGCGCAAGTTCGATGGCAGAGTTAATAGTGTTGCATCGCGGGTTGCCAGAACGTGTAAGGATTGGTGGTATAATATGAGCATATTTGGGATTGTGACCCTGCTATAGCACAAGGAAGATGCAGGGGGCCAATCATGTTATGGCAAGCTCAATGGGAGAGTGTTTTTGCTGTATTACTGCAAGTGTTGCAGTCAACGATGTTGTCACATGGTAGTTGCCCCTAAGGAGAGATAGATTATGACGATGATGATGGACAAGCAAGGGTTGGAAAGCTATGGCCTGGTAAATCTGGGCAATGTGTACTGGAATCTGTCCCCGGCGGTACTGGTCGAACACGCTCTGGCACGTAAAGAAGGCATGTTAGTATCAAACGGTGCTTTTAATGCCACCACCGGTACGCATACCGGACGTTCACCAAAGGACAAATTTATTGTCTCTAATGAAGAGTACGCACCGAAAATCTGGTGGGGCGAGATAAATCAGCCGATGCCGCGCCAGACGTTTGAAGTGGTGAGGCGCAGCCTGGCCGATTATCTGCAAGGGCGTGATATCTATGTGCTGGATGCTGCCGCCGGTGCCGACCCCCAGTATCGTATGCCTATTCGTGTTATTACCGAGCTGGCCTGGCATAATCTGTTTGCTCGTCAGCTTTTCCTGCGCCGTAAGGAGAGCGACAAGGACCTCACTACTCCTGGTTTTACTATTTTGTGTGTACCGCATTTCCATACTAATCCCCGTATTCACGGGACCCGCTCGGAAGCTGCTGTTATCATTGATTTTGAGGAGCGGCTAATCTTGATTGCTGGTACACAGTATGCTGGTGAGATGAAGAAATCTATCTTTACGGTTCTTAACTTCATTTTACCTGCTCAGGATGTCTTGCCCATGCATTGCTCGGCCAATGTGGGCGCGGGTGGGGATGTGGCCCTTTTCTTCGGTCTCTCTGGCACCGGCAAGACCAGCCTCTCGGCGGACCCGAACCGCTTCTTGATCGGTGACGATGAGCATGGGTGGGGCGAAAACGGCGTCTTCAACTTCGAAGGTGGTTGCTATGCCAAGTGTATCAATCTCTCTGAGAAGTATGAGCCACAAATCTGGCATGCTATTCGCTTCGGTGCCATTTGCGAAAATGTGGTAGTGGACCCTGAGACGCGCGAGCCGAATTACGCCGATGACTCGCTCACAGAAAATACGCGCGCGGCTTATCCTGTTGATTTCATTGACAATGTGGTGGAGTCAGGTATGGGTGGACACCCGCAGGCGGTCATTTTCCTTTCGGCTGACTCGTTCGGCGTGTTGCCGCCCGTTTCTAAGCTCACTACCAATCAGGCCATGTACTACTTTCTCTCCGGCTACACCAGCAAGCTAGCCGGTACCGAGGCGGGTGTAACGACCCCGCAAGCTACGTTCAGTTCCTGCTTTGGAGCACCCTTCCTGCCGCTACGTCCGGGCGAGTATGCGAATCTGTTGCGCGAGCGCATTGAGAAGCATAATGTGCGCTGCTACCTGATCAACACTGGCTGGACGGGTGGCCCTTACGGCGTTGGTCATCGCATTAACATTAACTACACCCGCGCGATGGTAAGCGCTGCCATTAGTGGTGAACTGGATAAGGCGTCGTTCTATACCGACCCGGTTTTCGGCTTGCAGATTCCTACCTCTTGCCCTGGTGTGCCGGATGAGGTCATGATCCCACGCAATACCTGGGCCGACAAAGAGGCTTATGATCGCACCGCCGTCAATCTGGCCGAGCGCTTCAAGAAGAACTTCACGCAATTCACCCTGGTAGGGGATGATGTACGTCAAGCAGGCCCCCGCTAATCGCTAAAGGTGCATAAAGTGTGTAAAGAGCGTAGGGTACGCTTATAAATTTTTTACCCGAAACCGGCAATGGCCTCATGCCGTCGGGGGGTGATTGATCACGCCCTGAGAGGGAAGCGATGATCATGTAGGGGGGTGATTGATCACGCCCTGAGAGGGGAACGACGATCTTGTAGGGGCGTGATTGATCACGCCCTGAGAGGGAAGCGATGATCTTGTAGGGACGTGATTGATCACGCCCTGAGAGGGGAACGACGATCTTGTAGGGGGGTGATTGATCACGCCCTGAGAGGGGAACGACGATCATGTAGGGGCGTGATTGATCACGCCCTGAGAGGGAAGCGATGATCTTGTAGGGACGTGATTGATCACGCCC
>DAOTVZ010000025.1:0-41005 GCA_034436045.1 Ktedonobacteraceae bacterium
AGGTCTGTGTGGTGCGCGAAACCCGTTCCGTCGATTATGCCCGCTAACCGTTTGATCCCGTAGGGGCGTGCTTCATCACGCCCTGAGCGCGGCCCGACAGACGAACGAGCAGGGCGTGATTCATCACGCCCTGGACGCGCCTGAGAGACGAACGAGCAGGGCGTGATGAAGCACGCCCCTACGGGTTACTCCTCATAATCCCATCTAAAAGAGATGAGCGGGTATGTTGTGAAAGAGAGAAAGAAATAGATTATATGTTAAACTATGTCGATCTACACACCCATTCGACGGCTTCGGATGGAGTCTATTCCCCTACAGATTTATTGCGACACGCGAAAGAGGTGGGATTACGGGTGTTGGCGCTCACCGACCACGATAGCACGGAGGGTATTCCCGAAGCTATGCGGGCCGCGCAGAACCTGGGCATTGAATTGATCCCTGGCATCGAGGTCAATACCGACGTGGGTGGGGGCGAGGTGCATATGCTGGGCTATTTTGTGGAATACGAACGGCCTGCCTTTCAGGCCGTACTGAAGACTCTGCGCGATGCCCGTGTACGGCGCGGTCAGCGCATGGTCGAGCTACTCAACGAGCAGGGCGTACATATCGAGTGGGAGCGCGTGCGCGAGATCGCGCAGGGTGCGGTCGGTCGTCCGCATGTGGCGCGGGCGCTGCTGGAAGCGGGCTATGTGCAGAGTATCGGCGAAGCCTTTGACAAATATATCGGCACGAATTGCCCGGCCTATGTGCCGCGCTACAAGCTCACGCACGAAGACGCGGTGCGCCTGATTGCCAGTGCCAATGGCCTGCCAGTGATCGCGCACCCGATCACGCTGCCGGGCCTGGAAGAACTGCGGCGTTGGCTTCCCGGCCTGTGTGCCGTCGGTCTGGTCGGCCTGGAAACCTACTATGGTCCCTATACTGAGCAGGACGAGCAGGCCCTGCTCGCACTCGCCAACGAGTACCACCTGATTCCAACCGGCGGCACCGACTTTCATGGCCCCGGCATCCATCCCACCCCCCTCGGCGGTCGCTACGTTCCCTACGAGGCCGTAGAGCGCCTCAAGGCCGAAGCCGAAAAGCGACGTGGCAAAACCCCGCCTCCCTTTGAGTTACCTGCACCGGAAAAGGAGAAGTAGGGGAAGAAGAACAGAGGCCAATTTCATCAATCCCCGACTGCTTGCAGGATGGGGTATTCGTCCCAGGTGTGACCTTCTAACAGTCGTCCACCGGCCTTTGGGGTACGTCCACCCCATTGCTTGAAAAAGAAAGGAATGTGCGCATTGAGGCAGCGATCTCGCAGGTCAATCACCCATTCTTTCTGGATGGGACGCGCCTGCGGGCCACTTTCGCCACCAACAATTACCCAATGAATGCCCTCTAGTTTGAGGGAAGGTAGTGGGCCGAGCAGCGGTTCACAGGAGAGGAAGCGCACGGCGGCGGGAACTGTTCGTAAAGCGTCGGCTCGTGGTGTCAGTTCATCGCGTTCGATGCTCACGCCCATCCAGACGTTAGATGGCCACTGCAGCCTGGAACCAAGCCGACGCAGGCGACCGGGACGCTTCGTCAATACCTGGAACGTATGCCAGTGCGCCTGGCGCATGACCTCGAAGACCTGAAAAATATACTCATCAGGTATCTGACTGTGAAAGAGATCGGACATCGAATCAACGAAGATCATGCGTGGGCGTTTCTCGCGCAATGGGGCATCAAGCCGTTCTGGTAACAACTGCACCGTAGAGAATGGTTGAGCATATTGGCGCGGCATCACCGTTTTCTGCTCAGCATTCCAATATCCGTTGTAACGCTGGTAGATAGCATGTCGCTGGTCATGCAACAGAAAGGCGTAGCAGTGATCGCACCCCGCCGTGGCGCGGGTACAGCCTATCGTGGGGTTCCAGGTCATATTTGTCCACTCGATTGCTGATTTGCCACTCATTTGTTTGCTCTTTCCGGTTTTCAGATAATTGCTTACATAAAAATAGAACACAAATTCCAATAGATAGCATACCCGAAGATAATGCAAAAGTCGAGAGGTATGCCTTCCAATTTGCGGTTGCACTTCTATGGGAGAAAAACGAACGATGAGAGGGGATAGATGCAAAACTGGCCTGAATGGATTAGCCTCCCCAAAAAGACAGGCTTCTTTGGCAAGGTAATCTTTACCAACGGCATGGTCGTCGATGGGAATCAGATCACGCTCTATTATGGGGCATCGGACGAAGTAGTGTGCGGTGCCACCGTAGCGATTAACGAGATTCTGCGCTCACTGGCCTCTTAGGGGCGCGATGATCGATTTAAAAAAAACGTAATTCCGTAGGGATATGAGTTATCCTGTCCACCAGACGATTTATCGCCTGATACTGTACAACCGTCTTTCCCCATATGAAAGTGAGGGATGAAATGTGAAGGGGGATGGATGATGATATATTTGTAGGCGATAAATTGCCTGATGGACAGGATAACTCATGTCTCTACAGATTTTGTTTATCCTACATTTATAACGAGCGACGCAGTAGTTCGCGGCGAGAGGCGTCGCGCCAGCGATTGACTTCGCCCACACCATCGCTGAGAGGTTGACGGCGCTGCTGCTCTTGCATGACCTGCTCGTGCATCAGCAAGCTACCGACGAGAGCGGCTACCTGCTCCTCGCTAAGTTCTCTCCCGGTCGGTTCGGTGAAAAGGGGAACGTTCTTCGGGCGCGTGTCCCATTCCTCGGTGATGAAGTCGGTGGAGAAATCGCCCGCGATGTAGCGTGGATGCTCCATGAGCCAGCGTGCAAAGGGGAGCGTAGTGCGTACACCCAGAATCTGATACTCGCGCAAGGCGCGGCGCATGCGCGCGATGGCCTGCAGGCGATCCCGCCCCCAGACGATCAGTTTAGAGAGCAACGGATCGTAGTAGAGCGGCACCTGCAAACCAGCGTAGAGGCTGCTTTCCACGCGCACGCCGGGGCCGGACGGCTCTTGCAGCGCCAGGACAGTACCGGTGGCGGGCAGGAAACGGTTCTCCGGGTCCTCAGCGGAGATGCGGCACTCGATGGCCACACCCCGAAATTCAATCTCTTCCTGTGTGAAGGAGAGCGGCAGACCGGCGGCGACACGAAGCTGCTCTTGCACTAGATCGATGCCCGTGACCCATTCCGTGACGGGATGCTCGACCTGGATGCGCGCGTTGACCTCCAGAAAGTAGAAGTTGCGGTCGGGGGCGAGCAGGAACTCGGCGGTACCAGCGTTAACATAGTTGATGGAGCGCACCAGATTGACAACCGCGCTCGTCATACGCTGACGTAGTTCTGCGTCCACGACGGGCGAAGGTGACTCCTCGATAAGTTTCTGGTGGCGGCGCTGAATGCTGCACTCGCGCTCGCCCAGGTGGACAACGTTGCCATGCGCATCGGCGATAAACTGCACCTCGATATGGCGCGCAGGCGTGATGGCCTTTTCGATATAGACGCGACCATCACCGAAGGCGCTACGTGCCTCGCTACGTGCAGTTCGCAGTGAGGATAGCAGCTCTTTGGGGTCGCGCACAAAGCGGATACCTTTGCCGCCACCGCCCGCCGCCGCCTTGAGCAACACTGGATAGCCAATCTTTGCCGCCAGTTCTTCGGCCAGCGTATCGTCCTCCACGTCGCTCATGGCCCCTGGTACGATAGGTACACCGGCTGCTTGCGCAGTTCGACGGGCCGCCGTCTTCTCGCCCATCGCAGCCTGCGCCTCCGGTGGGGGGCCGACAAAAATCAGGCCAGCCTCTTGACAAGCCTCCACAAATGTTGCATTCTCTGAAAGAAATCCATAGCCTGGATGAACCGCCTGCGCACCTGAGCGGCGGGCGACATCAATCAGCGTGGGAATATGTAAATAGCTCTTTGCCGCTACGGCGGGGCCGATATGATATGCCTCGTCGGCCATACGTACGTGCAGCGCGTCGCGGTCTGCATCGCTATAGACCGCGACGGTCCGTAACCCTAATTCCTGGCATGCGCGGATCACGCGCAAGGCAATTTCACCCCGGTTGGCGATCAGGACTTTCTGAAACGGCCACTCAGTCACGGGGAAGCTGTTCATACCGTTCTCCTTTGACACAATAGAGGTTGCGCTTGTGTTCTTAAAAGTATAGCACGTCTCAGGGCAGCCGCGAGAGGCACCTCTGCAACGAATGATACGGTATTATAGCATTGTAGGGGGCATCTCTCGCGGCTACCTGCGTGCTCATCCTGCTTATTACCATTTGGTAAAATAAAAAAAGCATAGGAAATTCAGGCCATTATGGGCAGATGACTATCTATTTTACGGCAATATAAGGTACACTCTAGCGTGAGTGTTCAGTTGTGTTTGGGTGTGCCCCGCGTTAGATTGACGGGCATTGCTATACATCGAGCTTGTTGTTCATTATTTGAGAGGGGCCGAAGTTCATGTTGTCGTTTATATCGAGAATCCCTATTTTTCGGCGTCTATTCTACGCCTTCTTACTGGCCGCGCTCGTCCCAGGCATCATTATCGTCATTCTGGGCAGCACCTTTATTAATATTCTCAACGCGCATAGCGTTGCAGAGCAGGAAAGTAATCAAGCGCTTATTTTCACCGAACAAAGTGCGCCTGATTTACAGGCTACCTATAATACCCTGCTAGATGCGGCAGATTTCTTATCTGCCAACATGGTACCAAATGCCGGAAATGGCTCACAAACGGTGCTTGGTAATCTTCAAGATTATACAAACCTGTTTGACCTCTCAGTGCAGACGTTTCAGGAAGAGTACGCGCTTACAACACCCAATATGAGTGGTGTGCAGCAGGCAGTGATGAGCAATGATCCTAACTCGCCGCTACCCGCGCAGCAGCAGCAAATCGTGAACAGGCTGCTGAAAGACTGGCCTGCATATAAGCAACAACTGGTGAAAGTGCAGGCCAATATTCAAAACGGCATAGCTTTCGATCCTACTCATGGCCCTCTCTATCTCGCCTTTGTCACTGTGTCCGACGACTGGCAACAATTGATTGAGAACACGCAAGCGATCAGCCAACAGATCGTGCAAACGGGGCCTGCTATCATCAACCCCGTCATCCTGGCAATTGTCATTGCTCTGCTCATTACGGTGGCGCTGGTGGTTATAATTGGTGCTGTTATCAATCAGACCATTACCAGCCCGTTGCGCGAGCTGGCCAGCCTGACGCGCCGCATCGGGCGGGGCGAGACGGCGGCGCGCGCCAGGCCGCGTGGTCATGATGAGATCACGATGGTGGCTAACTCGATGAATAACATGCTGGATAATATCGTCCGTCTTATTCAAGAGGTGCAATCGCAGCGTGACAACCTGCAAGCTCAGGTGGAAAAACTGGTCAGTGAGGTGAGCGGCGTTGGTGAAGGTGATCTGCGCATCCAGGCCGAAGTGACGGCTGACGCCCTGGGTGTGCTGGCAGACTCCTTCAACTACATGGTGGAGGAACTGGGCAGCCTGGTGGTGCGTGTGAAAGGGGTGGCCAGTGAAGTTGAGCATTCGACGGAAGCTATTCTGGATCGTATGAATCAACTGGTGGAGAGTGGTGATATGGAGATACGCCAGATTGAGGAAGCGGCCCAGGAGGTCGAGCGCATGGCCGCGTCGAGCCGTCAGGTTGCGGAACGCACCCAGGCCCTTTATGATGTCGCGCGCGAAGCCCGCCGCAGCGCCCAGGTTGGTCGCCTGGCGGTGCAGCAAGCTATTAGTGGGATGAGCCGGATTGACGAAAACGTCAAACTAACAGCTACCCGCGTCCAGAGCCTCAATGAGAGATCGCGTGAAATTGAAGAGATCGTCAACGTGATTAGCACCATTGCTCATCAGACGAACCGACTGGCACTGGACGCTGCCATTCAGGCTGCGATGGCCGGAGAGAATGGTAAAGGCTTCGGAGCCGTCGCCGCCGACATTCGCCGTCTGGCAGAGCGCGCAAAGGAGCAGACCAGTAGTATTACCCAGATCGTTCGCAATGTCCGCGAAGAGATACAGGCGGTGGGTATCGCTATGCAGGATACCGAGCGAGAAACCGCCAGTGGTACAGACCTTGCGAAAGAAGTGAGTGTGTCGCTGGAGTCGCTGTTCTCAGCCGTTGAAAGTCAGGCCAGAGCCATTGAAACCATTAATACGCTGGCGACACAACAGTTACAATCGTCCAGCGCGGTTGTACAGGTGATGCATAGCGTGTCCGAGGCAACGAGCCAGGCTGGCAGCAGCACCCGTGAAGCCTCGCAGAACATGGAGCGTCTCGCCCGTCTGGTTGAACAACTGCGCGCCTCGGTGGAAGCATTCAAACTGCGCGAAGATCAGAACTACTATTCGCTCAATCCAAATAGTGTCAATGTCTCCCTGGAGGCCGAGCCTGAGAGTCCAATGAGTACCAGTGGCATTTTCCGCACTATCAGCGCCAGCGTGCAACATTCCACTTCAGGCCCGCTGGTGCAAGGAGCGTTGCCCGCGCCGCGCTCAGATAGCTTTATGCCCTACATGCCCATATCTCCTGCTTCACCCATGACATCGGCCCCTTATGGCAATCAACAAAATAATGGTACCTATGGCTGGAATGGGAATGGCAATAATGGCGCTTACGCTGGCCCCGGCTTTGCTGATAGCGCTTATAGCACTAATAACTGGGGCAATATGCCACTGTCGCCCGACCAGTCCTGGTTTGGCGAGCAATACAACAACGGTAACGAGAATGGCAACGGTAACGGAGGCTGGCAGCGCTAGCGATTAGCGTTGTCATCCTCAAAGCGAGCGGCGCAGCCGGTATCCTGGCAGGATGCCGACTGCGCCGCTCGCTTTCTTCTTGATGAACATCTCAAACTTCGCCGGGTGGTACGGCAGGCATCAGGTGATATTCCATTTTGAGAGCGATGATGCGCGTAGCGGCCTCATCGATGCGTGCTTTGGGGAGCGTGCCATCCAGCACTGCGGCTTTGATGCCATCAACCATAGCAATCATTTGATCTGCGCCAGTAGGGCCGAGCAGCATGTCATCACCAGCCTTGAGGGCCAGCACCGCTGCTTCTGGCATGCTCCACGTCTGCGCGATGCCTTGCATGTAGAGCGCATCGGTCAGCACGACACCGTCGTAGCCGAACTGTTTGCGCAGAATGTCGGTCATGAAGATGGGCGAGAGTTCGGCGGGCATGGTAGGGTCAATAGCAGGCATTAATACGTCGGTGGGCATAATCATGCCTGGATTTTCCTGTGCGTCGGGCGATTGAATAAAGTGCTTAAAGGTAGCTAGCTCGACCGAATAAAGCTGATCTTTCGTGCGGTTGACGACCGGCAAGCCAAAATGAGCATCGATGCTGGCATCACCCAGGCCAGGATAATGCTTGATGCAGCCGATCACGCCATCGCTTTGTAGCGCTTTGAGATATGGCCCCGCGTATTGAATCACCGAGCTAACAGTATAGCCAAAAGTGCGCGTCACCTGGTCGGGTGCGTTGGGAATGAGCGCTACATCTACGTCGGGGGCCAGGTTGACGTTGATGCCCAGCGCCTTCAGGTAGTGCGCAACCAGATGCCCCTGTTGAGCCGCCATGTTGGGGTTGCCGCTCTCGTAAATGGAGAGCGCAGAGGGCACCGGCGGATAGATACTGAGCAGGCGCTGCACGATGCCCCCCTCTTCGTCGGTAGAGATCAACAGTGGGATTTTGGCGTTTTGTTGCATCAGTGCGATATCGTGTTTAGTTTGCGCGAAGCTCTGCAGCTGGAAGGCATACATGATCACGCCGCCCGCGTGCAGTTGGGTAATCATCTCGTTCAGATCGGGTGAATAGTAGGTATCGTTATATTCCACCATGATAAGCTGGCCCACCTCTTCATCCAGTGACATGCGGGCGACGTAGAGGCTCGCCAGTTGTTTGTCCTTCATATACCCCGACAGGTGCCGCAGGTCGTCGATCTGTTGCGCGTTGAGTGGAAGCTGAATAAAAGGGCCGCTATCGGCTAAGGCCATCGTCGTAGCACTGGTACCGCTTAGCAGACGTTCTCCCAACAGGCTGGCGGTGATAATAAGCAAAAGAATGAGCAGCAACATGATCATCAGGAAGATGCGCCTGTGACGCTGTACCATGGTCGCTTTCATAGCTAGAACTCCTAATTTCCGCAGGGACATATATCATTCATTATTGGTAGCGTTTTCTTCCTTCGGCGAAGATGAAGCCGATTCGTCGGTGCGTGTCGCCGGTTGCTCTTCATCTTTATGCTCATAATCAAAGTTTGTCACGATCATTTGTTGAATAGTCGCATCGCCTGGTATAAAGTTTGTGGACGGTGGCGGGGCTATAACTTCATCGGGTGTGATGGTGATGGTTGGTATATCGGGTGATTCTGGTGCTTCAGGCACAGGCGGGGCGGGTATGACAGGTAGATCGCCAGGACGTGGTCTACTGGTAGCGTCAGGTGCGGGAGCGCGTCTGCCAGGGCGTGGCCGCAGCGGGTATGAGGTGCGTGCGTTGGGTACGACAGAGGTGGGCTGTTTAGCATAGTCGAATACGATCTTGATAGCGTGATTCTGCTCTTTATATAGGGCGGTTTTGAGTGCCTCACGATATTCGGTCAGCGCAAAACGATGGGTGATGAGCCGCTCCGGCTGGAGCAGTTCCTGTTCCATCAGTTGTTCAACCACGCTGAAGGTCGAGGTGCGTGTGTTAGAACCTAACGGCCACGTTTCTGTACCGTGCGCGCGCGAGCCGACGAGACGCAGTTCCTGGTGCCAGATGGGGGTGAGATCAATATGCATCAGGTGTGGGTTCTGGCCCACCAGCACCACTGTGCCGTTGGCGCGCGTCCAGCGCAGGGCGTCCGAGAGCGTCTTCTGACTGCCGATGGTGTCAAAAGTATGATCATAGCCACCAATCAGCGTCTTGTTACCCAGCAAACCTTTGTAGAGGTGGGCTGCTGTGATCTGCTGCATCGCCGCGTAGCTGTTGTGTGGATAGATGATGTGGGCAGCCCCCAGGCGCGTAGCCTGCTCTACCTGGAATGAATGGCGCACCAGCACGCTGATCTGGGCACGCGGCACCAGCATATGGACAATCATGAGGGTGAGCAGGCCCAGTGTACCGGCTCCGATAATCAGCACCTGATCGGTTGGACGGGGTGTATGGCGCAGAACGGCGTGTAAAGCGATGGCCGTCGGCTCCAGCATCACGGCTTGCTCGTCGCTCAAATCTGGTGGAATGGGATAGAGTTGCTGTTCATGCAGCAGCATTTCTTCGCTCCAGCCGCCGCCGATGGGGTAGGGGCCGGGGAGATCAACACGCTCACAGAGGTTATACATGCCATTGGCACAGAAGCGACATAGTGGTTGCACACCTGCTGTAATACAATTGAGATCATACTGCAACACCACGCGATCACCAACGTTCAGGTACTCCACGTCGCTGCCAACCTCAATCACCTCTCCAACTACCTCGTGACCAGGATAGTATGGGGTGCGTATCGGTAGCGCGGCGGGTGTGGTACGCGGGTCGCTTTCACCATAGAGGAGACGCAGATCACAACCGCTGATACCGCCGAGGCGGTTGCGCACCCGAACCCAGTTCGTCGCGGGCAGTGGCGGGCGCGGCGTATTCTGCACTTGCAATGGTGCGAACGGCGCAAGAGATGCGCCACGCCAGAAACGCCCCAGCAACTGCGTCGGCACGGTACGCTGCGGACGAAGGTCCAGCACAGAAGTCCACATAACTATCCTTTAGCCTTTTCAGTATATGCTCTATTCGCTTTTCATAAAAATAAACGAACGAAGATAGTGTAACATGTAGACTTTTTACGGTCAATCTAAGGGCGATGTCAATAGGAAAGCAAGGCAAGGTCTCCATCCTTTAGGGGGATTTTGGTGGCCGGTGTAGGGGCGTCATGAATGACGCCCTGTGAGCGCATCGACTACCAGGGCGTCATTCATGACGCCCCTACACCAATTTCCCCCGCAAGGATAGAGAACCGCAAGGCAGGGCACCCACCCTGTTCTCCGTTACACAATCGGCCAGTCGAATCCCGCCGCCTGATAAATTGCTTCAATAGTAGCAAGATTTTCCAGTGTTTCGCTCAGACGCAGTGCTGGCTCCTGACCGGTACGCAAGCAGGTGGCGAAATGCTCGACCTCCAGTTGATACTGGTCGATGCGTTCAAAGTGCTGCTCGCTCATCTGTCCGCCCTTCGTAACAAAGACGGTGGTCGGGTTAATGCCAGGTGTAAACGGCACCGGAATGGTGATGACACCGTTCTCGCCGATGAGTTCAGCAATTTGACGTGCCGGTAACTCAAGGCAGGAGTCGATCAGGCCGAAGCGACCATCGCCGAAATCCAGCACGGCGTTGGTTGCCACCTCGACACCGCCGGGACGCGGCATATGCACACGCGCCGCCACAGCTCTGGGCGCGTGCCCGAATACGGCACGGCAGAGATTGACCGGATAGCAGCCAACATCCATTAGCGAACCACCTGCCAGTTCGGCACTCAAACGGATATTCTCCGGGCGTGAGCGAATGTCGAAGGAGAAAGAGGCACGCACCAGACGCACGGGGCCGATCAGACCGTTCCTGACCTGCTGCAAGGCCCATTGCGTCTGCGGGTGAAAGCGGTACATAAAAGCTTCCATCAGCAGCACGTTGTTGGCGCGCGCGGCGGCGACCATTGTTTTCCCCTCGCTCTCCGTTACCGCCATTGGTTTTTCGCACAAAACGTGCTTACCTGCCTCCAACGCTTTAATTGTCCATTCTGCGTGCATGCTATTGGGCAGAGGATTATAAATAGCCTCAATGTCGGGATCATTGATGACGCCCTCATAACTGCTGTAGATGCGTACCTCCGGCGCAAAGGCGTACAGTTCAGCCGCACGTTGAGCATCGCGGCTCCCAACTGCTACCAGTTTGCTATTAGATGAGGCGCGAATAGCCGGGGCGACCGCCTTTACGCCAATGTTGGCACTGCTGATGATGCCCCAGCGCACAGGAGTTTGTTGTGTCTGCATAACCTGAATTACCTTTCGAGTCCAGATTTATTTTATGTATTTCGTATTATTTTCTCTGATCGGCAAAGGCACAGATTGCGCGCACGCCGCGCTCGATTTCTTCGTCTGAGGCGGCCAGCGAGATGCGCACATAATTCTGGGCCGCTGTGCCAAAGCCGCTACCGGAAGCGACGGCAACGTTGCGCTCGCGCAGCAGGTTGAGGGCAAAGTCGCGTCCTTGCCGGGGTGTGCCGTCGGGATAATTGATATTGACCAGGGCGTAGAAGGCTCCGTGTGGTGTGTAGATATAGCGGCCATACTCTTTGAGCAAGGAGACGGCCAGGTCACGGCGGCGGCGATAAGCCTCACGCATCTCCACTACGCATTGCTGGGAACCCGTCAAGGCGGCGGCGGCGGCGCGTTGCACCATGGTGGCGATGTTGGTGAAGTCCGCGCTCAGCACGTTGGTGATAGTTTGCAGCAATCGTTCGCCAGTGACGAGGTAGCCGATGCGCCAGCCGGTCATGGCATAGGCCTTCGAGAAGGTGTAGATGCCGATGAAACGGCCCGACTCCAGTTCCGCGCGCGTCATCAACGTTGCCGGACTGTAATGCTCACCCTCGAAAATAATCTGGTCATAGCATTCATCTGAAAGCAAATAGAGGTCGTGGCGGCGCGCGAAGTCCAGCAGTTCGGCAACGACCTGACGTGGGAAGACTGCGCCGGTGGGATTGCCGGGTGTGTTGATGATGAGCAGGCGGGTACGCGGCGTGACCAGCGCGTCCAGCATGGCGATGTCCGGTAGCCATTCGCTTTCCGGGTCGAGCGCATAGGGGACGGCGGTCGCGCCACTGGAAGCAATCTGCATGAGGTAGTAAGGCCAGGCGGGATTGGGGATCAGCACCTCGTCGCCGGGGCCAACGGTGGCATCCAGCGCCGCTTGAATAGCGCCCGTGCCGCCCATTGCAATAGCGACGTTCTGTGGCCCCACGCGATAGCCGTTGACGCGCTGTATCTTCTCGGCCAGCAGTTCGCGCAGCCAGGGCCAGCCTGCCGCCGGGCCATAGGTTTGTATCTCGTTGTTGATGGACTCGATAGCGGCTTGGCGAATATGCTCCGGCGTGCGGAAGCTCGGTTCGCCGATCTGGAGCAGCGCCATCGGGGGGCGTTGTTCGCCGCGCGCCCCGGCCTCGCGCTGCAACTGGCGTGCGTACTCGCCCAGCAGCGTAATATCGCTACCCGGTAAAGAATGGATATGCTCTTTGCCGATCTTCATTTATTGCTCCCGATACGTTCAACCAGCCCGGCCAGCAGGGCGATTCTGGTCGGCATATAGTCCAGTTCGACATATTCGCCCGGATTGTGGGCCAGCCCGCCGCCCGCGCCCAGGCCGTCAATGGTAGGGACGCCAACTGCTGAGGTGTTGTTGGCGTCGGATGCGCCGCCGCTGCCCAGGTCACGAATCTTCAGGCCCAGTTCAGTGCCCACCGCGCGCACGCAGTCTACCAGTGGTTCGTTGCGTTTGGAACGCTCGAAAGGCATGCTGTTCATGCCGCCACTCAATACTGTGCGTGTGCCGTCAATATGCGTCTTCGCCGCCACCTTTTGCAGCGCCGCTTCTAGCGCTTGCAAGCCCTTTTGATCGCTGACGCGCACATCCATCTCGCAGTAGGCGAAGTCTGGCACGACGTTGGTGCGTTCGCCGCCGCGAATGATGCCGACGCTCAGCGTGACACCGGAGATGGTGCCGTTGATGGCCTGTGCCGCCAATACTTTATAGGCCAGTTCGTGAATGGCGTTGCGCCCGTTCTGCGGCTCCACGCCCGCGTGGGCCGCGACGCCATGTACCTCGATGCGATACTGACCCGATCCGCGCCGCGACGAGACCACCGAGTCGATGGCGCGCCCCGGCTCCAGCACAATCACAGCATCGCTACGGCGCGCGACCTCCTGAATGAGCGGTTTGCTGGAAGGCGAGCCGATCTCCTCGTCGCTGTTCCAGATGCAGGTCACGCTACGATAGTTGGCCTGCTGCGTCTGAATCAAGAGATGCAAGCCGTACATACCGATCAGCAGGCCGGATTTCATGTCCAGCACACCGGGGCCGGTGGCAATGCGCATCCCATTACGCTCGCCAAGCGTGAAGGGCCGCTCCTGCGCCGCGCCTTCCGCGAAGACAGTATCCATATGGCCGATGAGCAGGATGCGCGGCCCGTCGGGATTATTGCCGCTGTGCGTGGCGACGAGATGATCGCCGTACTGCTGCTGCTTGTCGAAATGGGTGGAAAAACCAGAAGCGTGAAAACGCTCCTGCAAGTAAGCGCCGACGCGATCTACGCCCGCCTTTGTATACGTGCCGGAATCGATATTGACAATGGCTTTTAGATCGTCCAGAAAGAGCGGCATAAGCTGTTCTGCCTGCTCAACTAGAGAACGTACTTGCATCAAATAGCTCCTTCCTGGCGGAATTGCGCGATGTCGGTATCGCTGTAGCCGATGGCGCGTAACAATTCGTCGGTATGCTCACCAAGCGCTGGTGCGGAGTAGCGCTGCTCGGCGGGTGCGTCCGAGAGACGTGGAAAGCTAGGCAAGGTGCGAAAGGCCGTCTCGCCCGTGCCACTGGTAACGGTGATGCCGCGCGCCTGAGCTTGCGGGTCGTTCATGGCCTCGTCCAGACTATAGACCGGCCCCACACAGGCGTCGATGTCGGCGAATTCGGCAACCCATTCGTCGCGTGTCTTTGTCTTGAAGACCTCGCGTAAAATTGCCATCGCCTGCTCACGCTCCTGCGCGCCATGCGGGATATGGAACGGCAATAGTTCGAGATGCCCGATATGCGTGCAAAAGGCGTGCCAGAACTTGCCCTCCAGCGCTGCCAGCGTGACGTGTTTGCCGTCCTTCGTCTCATAGATATTGTAACAGGGCAGGCCGCCGTCTAGCGTGGAATGACCGGGACGCGGTGCGTGGCCGGTATTCAGGTAAGCGGTCGTGACAAGCGGCAACAGGGCCATCACACCCTCGGTCATGGAGACATCGATCATACGTCCCTCGCCGGTCAACGCGCGTCCGGCCAGCGCGGTGGTAATGCCGATGACGGCCATGAAGCTGCCTCCGGCCAGATCGCCAAGCTGCGTAGGCGGCATAACCGGTGCGCCGTCCGGGCCACGATTATAGTCGAGCAGACCGGCGTAGCCGACATAATTGAGATCATGGCCTGCCTTATCGCGGTATGGCCCGTCCTGCCCGTAGCCACTAATGGCGCAATAGATGATGTCGGGCTTGACCTCTTTTAACTGCTCATAGCCCAGGCCCAGCCGGGTCATGACGCCAGGGCGAAAGCTTTCCAGCACCACGTCGGACTCACGTACTAAGCGCAAGAAAATCTCGCGGCCCCGTGCTGATTTCAGGTTGAGCGTCAGGCTGCGTTTATTGCGATTGATCGCCAGGAAATACAGGCTCATGCCACCGGGGCCATGTGGTTGCATGTAGCGCCCATAATCGCCCGTGCCCGGTTCCTCTACCTTAATGACATCGGCCCCAAAATCTGCCAGCATCTGCGAGGCATAGGCACCGGGGAGCAGGCGCGAGAGATCGAGTACACGTATACCGTTGAGTGGCAAGCTCATCATCGTCTCCTTTGTCCAGAGGATACTGCAATGTTACTTGTACAGGGTAACAGGGAGTGGCGGGCATTGTCAATGAGCAAAGTGGGGCAAGGCGAATGTCAAATTTGGCATGGGAGGCAGGGCAAGTGCAAGGCCCGCCTCCACCCTGGACGGCGGGTATCAACGGCATCGTGGTAGGGTAGGGGCGGGCCTGGCGCTCGCCCTGCTCACTTACAATGTGTGTGCAATGTAAAACATTGTTATTACAATGCAACATCTTGTAATGTATCATGCAGCGTTCATAGTACCTATAGGTATTCTTCCTGCTTTTTCTGGTCAAGTTATTATAATGCAAGACATAATTTTGAGATGGTCATATTTCTTACCTTGCAGTGGATGCTTTTTTTTTTTTTTGAGAGTCCATAAAGTCGTTTTTACCTCTTGACATTCACCGCTTGCTATGGCATAATCTCTACCGTCGATAGAAGCAGCCTGTAACTGATGACTGGACTGACTGGCAAGAGATATCTTGTGCATGGGGGAAATGCACATGGCACACCTCAACCTCTTGTCCGGTATCGATGAAGATCGACGTGGTGCTTTCCTGGTATTCCATGTCTTATGCAGCGGCGAGAGTTAAGAAGGGGTTTTTCTGCTCGACTGGTTGCCAGCTTGCTGTTCTTCAGAAGAAAAGAGGTGATGGGTACTTAGTGAAATAGGTAGACTGAACAACATCCTGGAAAAATCACATAGATTTGTCTGTCTCGCTGGAGACAGGCCAGCAGCATGGCACTCTAAAAAGCTTGCACCCTCGATAGAGTGCCACGCTACGCGCGATAGTTCATCGCATGCTAAGTATAGCATGTGAAAGGATTGCTATGCAATGAGGCAATGCTCAGAACACATTAAAAGATGTGATTGGTGTCGCACCAAAATCCCCTGTAATACGTATAAAGGAGCAGAAAGCATGTTCAAACTGGCAGGAGTATGTCTTTTGTATGCAACTCGACAAGCACTTGTCATCCTGACCGTGCTTGCCATCTTGCAAAGTTTTGTGCAAATACTAGTACCCACGACGGCCCATGCTGCTACTGCATCAAACTACTCCTGCGGTAATACAGCAAGCCTCCACTGCTACGCTCGCCAGGACTGGCCTGGAGGCCCAATTAACGGAGCAGATACTACCATATCCGTCGTTCGTATGGCAGGAGGGAATGGCTTCGTTGATAACGAAATGTGGGTTGCAGATTGCGACCCCAACAACATCTTCTGCACCAGCCCTCACTGGATCGAGACAGGGTATATTGCTCTCTACACCGGCTCTGAGCAATTCTTTTGGTCCGATCTGCGACCACAAGACAGTAATCTCAACCAACACCTATTAGGCTCGATCCCTTCGGGAGACTATGGCAATACCGCCTACTTCGAGATCAGCCGTTACACCAGTAATTCATTTCAGGTCATCCTCAGTAGTCCATTTGTTGGGATGGTCAATTATTCAACCAACAACTCGATGACCCCAGGCGACATCCTTATTGGGCAAGAACTGGCTGGTAGCAGCGGTGCTAGCGCACCTCGTGCTTACTACACGGATAACCAGTGGATTGATACTGGCAACCATTACGACTACCAAGCCTCGCTTGGCTCGTATCACGGCGACAATCCCCCTTATGTCGGCTGGACGACGCTGCCAACGAAATCTTCAACGGGTGGAGTATTGTGGACAAATTGCTGCTGAAGCAGCAAAGACGACCAGTGGAGTAGAGTAGAAAGGACTTTTCACATGCGAAATATACAGAAGAGCAAGCATAGACGTTTAAGAGCGGTACCCTGGACAGGACTTCTCATATTGATCGTCGCGGGAATAGCTCTCGTCGTTGGTGTCAGCGTCATCTCGGCTTCGGCTGCTCAAGGGACAAAAATTTCTCAAGCTACGCGACCTATTCCTCTCGGAAACCTCAACCAGTATGCCCCTGGTGTAGCTGCAATTAAGCCTCATCTGGCCACATCTAGCGGAATCGCACCTACATTCACGGCGACTGATGCTGAACAATATGTCACGGCACATCCATTCGCAAACACCAATGTCACTGTCATTGAGACACCCACAGTCATTCAGGCTACCTTTATGACAAGTGCAGCACTGAGCGCGCAACTAGACGGTGAGAGCATAGGCCGCCCTGATACCGCGCTTGTCTGCTATGTGAAATTGCAAGGGACCTTCCTTTTCATAGGACCAAAGGAACCCCTGACCGCACATATCGCCTATGAGGTATTTGATGCCGAGACAGGCAACCTCATTTTAGCGGGAGGCCAAGTTCAATAATACATAACCTTTCCTTTCCCTCCAAAGGAAACTTGGGCGTTCATCCTTTTCTCTGCTTATGGGAAAAGGATGAACGGAGAGCATCCACGATATCTCACTTACTGTCTACTCACCTGATCAATAAGGACGTCACCACAGATCGGATAGAATGGACAAGCCAGGTAACAGATGTCACAATAGCTTTCCCTCAATCATCTTCTCTTACAGCAAGATAAACAATTATCCTAACCTTAATGTGGAGGAAACGATGGCTCAACCACGAAAGAAGCGTATCATACTCTTTTCAATCACTACCATCTTTCTCGGTCTTGTCCTCTTAGGGGCCTGTACTCCCGTTCCCGACGCAACGCACGTTTCTTTTGCCACTGCCGCTTGCAGCACCACTACGACCGCCAATAGTGCACCACCAACTCACACTACTGTCTATGTTGGTAGCTACGAAATGGGTACCCCGACAGGGGCAGCCGGAAGTCGTGACCTGTACGCCCTCAACGATGATGGGACGCTGCGCTGGCGATGTACCACCAGCACAAGCGGCGGATTTTCGGCGGCACCTGTCATAGACCAGGGCACGCTCTACGCACTGGCAGGCTCCGAGGTGTATTTCAAAGCCACGCCCCCGACCACAGTTCAGGCGTTCTACGCCTTGCGCCAGAGCGATGGGAGGCAACGCTGGCAGTTTGCAGTAGAGGGCATGAACAGTTCAGGGCCGCTCATCAGCAATGGCACAATTTACATAGCTATTACCACGACCACGCATGAGAGCATGCCAGTGTCTCACCCTGCCTTTGTCTTTGCCCTCCAGGCTACGACAGGGAAAGTACTCTGGCAGGCCCTGGTAGGAGACGGCGGCGACGGCAGAGTACTGCTAGTAGCGAGCCGTGAAACCATCTATGTGGCTACTGAGGATGGCGTGTTGACGGCGCTCAGTGCCAGGAATGGGACACAGCAATGGCACTACCAGACCAATTGCCGTAATGACGATAGCAGCACACTGATCGCTTCTGGCGATAGGAGTGACAGTGTATACATGATCGGATGCACCGCCGTCTCAGCTCTCCAGGCCAGCACAGGGAAACTGCTCTGGAATTTCCAGACCAACGGAGAGGTCGAACCACAACCTCTTGTCAATGACGGCATCCTGTATATAGCCTCATCTAACAGTACGATGTATGCTATCCGCACACGCGACGGCAAGGTCGTCTGGCAAAGATGCACCGGTGACTTCTCTCTTCGCCCCGCTGCCATCATGGACGGAGTAATCTATGTCAGCGCCCAGGAGCTTGCGTTAGACGGTTCACCTTCCACGCTGGCCCTCTACGCTTTCCGCAGCAGCGATGGAGCCATGCTCTGGCGCTACCAGCACGAGGGAGAAAATAGTTCGCTGGTAACAGGAAACGGCATGCTCTATCTTGGAGTATTCGACCCATTCACGTCATTAAGTTCTATTGTAGCGTTGCGAGCTAGCAATGGGACAGTCCTCTGGCAAAGCCAGAGCGACGCTACTAATGGTAGCCTCAACCTTAGCAACGGCGTTCTCTATATCAGTACCATCAGCAGTGCTGCCGACTATGTTTCTGCCTTGCGCACGGACAATGGCACACTACTCTGGCGGTATACACTCCCCTACAACCAGGTTCATAGTCATACTCCCCTTTTCCTGACAGCGCCGGTGATAGGTCAATCAGCAGGAGGTGAATTTGGGACTGCACGCCCTCAAATTGCTGAAGAATAATCTCATTAAAGTTTGTCACATAGAAGTGATGCCAGGCGTCCTTATATGTGACAGTGAGAGATGGGTGCCTCGTAATAACTTGCAAAGTATCAAGGTGTGCGAGCCATGTTTCTTCCTTAGCAGATCAGTAAGTAGTCAGGTAGATTCGATGAAAAAATCTTGCATATTCGTGACTTATATGTTACGATTGCTCCATGGGGTGGACGATTGAATATTTTGAACAAGAGAATACAGTACAACCCGCTGAGCTATTTGAAGATGAACTGGATCAAGCCTATCCTCTGCTTGCTGGTAAACTCATCAGAATTACTGATTTATTAGAAGTTGAGGGATTTCACTTGGGCGGAGGGCTGATAGAGAAATGCTATAATTATCAGGGATTGTGGGAAATGCGCGCGATCTATGCCGGGACGCTGGCACGTGAATTCTTTGGCTTTGACGGGGAACGCATTGTTTTGTTACATGGGTATGTAAAGCGTATCGGACAGCCAGCTTCAGATCGTGAGCTTGAAAAAGCATTCCATTATTGGAGAGAATATCAGAGAACGCGGTGTATAAGTCCTATGCAAGAGGAGGATACAAATGAATAGATATGAGCAACGCAGGCAGAAGCGCCTCCAGAATCCAGCGATAGCGGCTGGCTATCGAGAGATGTCAGCCGAAATCCAATTAATGCATGCTCTTGATGAGATACGTAAGCGAGAGAATATGACGAAAGAAGATCTTGCTGCGCAAATGGGCACCAGGAGAGAAGTAGTATCTCGCTTGCTTAATGGAACTGAGGTTAATCCGACGCTTGATACATTCATAGAGATGCTTGACGCCTTGAAGTTTACAGCGGATATCAGGTTGCGCCCTTCTAAAGAAGGTGAGGAGCCTCTCAGGATTATCACAGAAGATACTCCAGTGTAGAAACAGGTTTTGTTCACAGACCTGCTGAATGAGGTAGATACGAAATATGTCATGAAATGTCATCTCATTTCACTCTATTTCTCTACCTCTGTGCTATTTATTTCCCTCGCCCCACCACTACCCCCACACATTAAAGACAGATGAGTAATTATTACTAGTACCCGCGTTAAATTAGCGTGCAGGCATGCTTTATAGTATCATCTGTTCGTGAGCAATTATAAAAATTTCTCGTGGGAACTACGCATGCAATCATTTGACTCGAAGCGATCATCGTCGGTTGACGTCCCGACACAACGGCTCTTTAAACGCCCGCATGATTTTATGTCAACTGACAAGTGGTCGCGTTACGTGCAAAGAGAAGAACCGGAACACGACATCAGTCGTCTACCCACCTCGACCTTGCCGGAACCGGAGAGGCAATGGCCGACGATGCCGGTAACACCTGCGACACCATCGGTGCCGAACACGCCGGATGATGACATATTGGAAGAGTTGTTCGATCTTGGCTCCATGAACACGGTGCGCTTGATGCAATTGAGCGGCGTGATGCGCACCGTGCAACTGGCACAGCAGAAAACAGGCACCCATGTTCAGGGATATGGTCCGACCGGTGCAACCGGCGTGCTGGCCGCCGTTATGCCATCAATACCGCTGCATGCGCAAGGAGCCGTAGCTCAATCTGCTTATCAAGCTGGCTATCAGCCAGAATTGATTGAGCAGATTCGTTCTCTGACCGGCGCGGTTCCGGTTGTGAGAGCGCCAGCGGCCCAGCCAACCTGGAAAAAAGTGTTGAATATGCCTGCTGTGCGCGCCATCCTGGGCCTGCTCATCGGCATCGGCTTGCTCTTCCTGCTCTCCAGGGGCATCAATTTTCCCAAAGCTTTCGCTATTTTGCGTGCCAGTCTCAGTACCGGGGAAGGCATCATGGATGTGTTGGGCGCTGCCGCCGCCTTTATCGCCGCCTTTAGCATTCGCGGCGTGCGCTGGAGCCTGTTCCTGCGGCCCATTAAACGGGTCAATCCCTTCACGACGGTGCGCATCTTCTGGGTCGCGGTCTTTATGAACTTCCTGTTGCCGGTGCAGGGCGGCGAGGTCATTAAAACTTTCTTGCTCAAACGTACCGATGGCGTGCCGATCAGTCAATCTCTGCCCACGGTGGCGATGGATAAATCGCTGGATCTGATGCCTGCGCTCTTCCTGATGGCGATTATGCCATTTATTCCGGGCATCCATATGACGTTGCCGCTCTGGCTGATCCTGGCGCTGGTCAGTAGCATTCTGCTCGGTGTGATGTTTACCGTCGTGCTGACGGCGCTCAATCGCAATGCCGCGCTGGCTTTCATTCGCATCATGCTGAAGCTGGTGCCAAAGGGCATTGCGCTCAAGATAGAGGGCTTCGCGCTGGGCTTTGTTGACTCGCTGCTGGCGGGGGCAAGCAGGCCACAGACCTTTATTCCCGCCCTGCTACTCACCTGTCTGGCGCTGGCCTGCGACGGCCTCTTCGCCTGGATGTGTTTCCGCACAGTTGGCCTGAGCAACATGAGCTACGGAACCGCCATTCTGGGCTACACGCTGTATAATATGTTCACTGTGCTACCCTCGCCACCAGGTCAGGTTGGCAGCAACGAAACCTATGGCGCGCTGGTCTTCGGCAAACTGCTTGGCTTTAACACCGTCAATGTCGAGGCCATGTTTGTGCTATCGCATCCCCTCGCGGCGCTGGTTATGACAACCATGTGCTTTATCTGCTTAAAGAGTTTGAATATCTCGTTTGCCAGTGTGTTGAAAACGAAACCGGAGAAGGACGAGAAAATGGCCCAATACGCGAGAACCAACGCCTGATTATGCTTTTCCAGCAATGGGCAATGTGAACGAGATTTTCGTGCCCTGACCAGGGGTGCTTTCGGCCCAGACGCGCCCACCGTGCGCGCTGATGATGGCCTTGACGATGGAGAGGCCCAGACCGCTGCCGCCGGTAGCTCCCGTGCGCGAGCGGTCGGCTCGATAGAAACGCTCGAAGATATGCGGCAAGTCTTTGGGGTCGATGCCGGAACCGGTGTCGCTGACCGTGACTACGAGAACCTGATCTTTACACATCGCCCCGATGCGAATCTGGCCACCACAGGGCGTATGACGACGTGCATTATCCAGCAGGTTGAGCAGTACCTGGGTGATGCGGTCGCTATCGGCCATGACGTGCGGTGTGTCCGGCGCAATATCGTTGTGGAGCGTGATACCAGCTTGCTCACACTCCGGCTCGATGACGAGCAACGTTTCATCTACCAGCGAATTGAGGTCAAGCGGCGCGAGATCGAGACGCACCTGGCCAGACTCCAGCAAGGTCATATTCTGCATATCGGCGACAAGACGGCGTAGACGTTGCACCTCACGTCCAATGCGCTGGGCCGTTTCCTGGCGTGCTGCCGGATCAACAATCATATCGTCGGCCATCGCTTCGCTCAAGCCCTGTATTGCTGTGAGAGGCGTGGCGAGATCGTGGGCAATGTTGGCGATCAGTTCGCGCCGCACCTGATCCTGGCGGCGCAGTTCGGCGATGTCTGCCGCGATAGTGTCGGCCATCGCATTGAAGGTGAGGGCCAGTTGTCCCATTTCATCCTGGGTAGCAGGCAAGGGGACGCGCTGAGCATAGTTGCCTTGCTTCATCTGTTCTGCCGCGCGTGTCAGCGCTTCTAATGGGCGTGTCAGGCGGCGAGCGAAAAAGAAGCTAAAGAGGATGACGAGGAGCGCGACGGCCAGGCCCGCCAACAGAATGGCCGCGTTGACCTGTGCGAGTACCTGAGTGAGTCCTTCGGAATTCAGTGGGAGAGAGAGGAACAGGGCACCGATCACCGGCCCGCCGGGGCCATTGTTGATAGGGATGCTGACGTAGAGCGACCGAAAGGTATGGTCATTGGTGGATACGATAATCGAACCATCGATCTCGCTACCTTTCAGCGCGTTGTGCAAAGCCGTCAAGATGGTCGGATTATTGCAGCCGGGTTTGACGTCGAGGGGGACACCGCACAGCACCAGCGTGCCGGTATGATCGGTGATAGCCAGCAATGAGGGGTCATCGGGAGGAATATGAGCCTCGATGCCGTTCCAGTTGCCCGCGATACTATAATACTGGCTAAGCTGACGCGCGTCATTAAACGCCTGTGAACGCAAGAGTTGCAGATCATTCTGATACACAAAATTTTGAATGGCTAGCGCAACGGCAATAGCCAGTGCCAGGGTGGCTCCCAGTGCCACTGCCAGGTAGCTTAGCACGAGCTTAACACGCAGGCTGGTGAGTGTGAAACCGGTCGATGTGCGCATTACGCCTCTCCCTGTCTCCGCGCAGACGAGGAAGCCGCCGTATTGGGTGTGGGCACAAACTTATATCCCACACCCCAGACGGTCTGAATGTGATGCGGCGCATTGGGAACCGCTTCCAGTTTCTTGCGCAGCGTGCCGATATGCACATCGACAGTGCGACCATCACCCAGGTAGGTATAGCCCCAGACCTGGTTCAACAGTGCCTCGCGGGTAAAGACGCGATCCGGCGTAGAGGCCAGCGTGACGAGCAGGTCAAACTCTTTGGCTGTTAGCGTAACAGGTTTGTCCAGCATGGTGACGCGGCGCGAGGGAATGTTGATGACCAGGCCATCAATGCGTATCTCGTCACGCCCATTGTTTCTGCTGCCCTCGTCGTCCTCTTCTTTGCTATCGGTGAGCATAGAACCACTGGTGCGGCGCAGGATGGCCTTAACGCGACTGACCAGCTCGCGCGGACTGAAAGGCTTGACGAGATAGTCGTCCGCGCCCAACTCAAGGCCCGCGATGCGATCATCCTCGCCCTGGCGCGCGGTCAGCATGAGAATGGGCGTGTTGGCCCAGGAGCGGATACGGCGACAGACCTCCATGCCATCCAGCAGCGGTAGCATCAGGTCGAGGATCACCAGGTCAGGATGCTCTCGCGCATGTAGCTCAATACCGGCGATGCCATCGTCAGCAGTGATAACGGTAAAACCGGCCTGCTCAAGATAGAGACGAATCACCTGTACAATGCTTGCTTCATCTTCAATGACTAATATTTTCATGGCCTATCTTTATCAATGGATATGGCAAATTATTCCCTACGCCCGGCTTTGTTTCTATAATAATAACATATCCATGTGAGGTCAAAGAACTTGCATAGAAGTGTAAAATTTTTGTAAGTTCTCTCATTCAAAGTTTGCTTTGAGATAGCCCAGACGTTCCAGCGCCATGTATGCGGCGGCAATCTGGCCCTGCACGGCGAACTGGCCCGTGTGAATGAGATGCAGCAGTTCAAGCGGAGTGACTAAGCGGTTTTCGATGACCTCGGCAGGATCGGGTTTTGGCTCGCCCGTCTTGCGCACATCGTAGGCGATATACCACCAGATGCGTGTCTCGGCTCCCGTCGGGTTGGCGAGCATGTGGGCCAGAAAATCCAGCTTGCCTGCTTCAACGCTGTAGCCCGTCTCCTCCATCAGTTCACGCAGAGCGGTCTGGCGCGGATCATCTTCGTGGGGGTCGATGCCTCCGGCGGGAAATTCCAGCACCTCCATCCCAATACCGTGCTTGTACTGTAGATTTAGCAGCAAACGCCCATCCTCTGTAACCGGCACGACACCGACCCAGCCACGATTCTCGATGATATGATAGTCGGGAATGATCTCTCCGTTGGGCAATTGTACCTGCTCACGCCGTATCGAGAGATACGGACTATGCAGAACGCGCTCCGTAGCAATAACCTTCCAGGGCTGTTTATCATGCATCATGATCGATCCTCAAACCTGTATGAACATACAAATGATGTTCATACAGGATTATTAATACTTATTGTATTATAGTGGTTCCGTGCGACCAATTTCGCGCAACAGGAAGCGCTGAATTTTGCCAGTGGCCGTCTTGGGCAATTCCGGGATGAACTCGACATAGCGTGGATATTTGAAGGGAGCAAGGCGTGCTTTCACGAAGGTTTTCAACTCCTCTGCCAGCGCCTCGCCTGGCTCGTAGCCTTGTTTGAGTGTAACATAAGCTTTCGGCTTGACCAGATTGTTTTCGTCCAGAACGCCTACAACGGCGGCTTCCAGCACCGCCGGGTGGGCAATCAGCGTGTTCTCGACCTCAACCGGCGAGACCCACTGCCCACTTACCTTGAGCATATCATCTGAGCGCCCACAATACCAGTAGTAGCCGTCGGCATCCTGGTAATATTTGTCACCCGTGTGAATCCACTCCCCGGTGATGGTACTCTTCGTCTTCTCGTGTTTGTTCCAGTAGTAGGCCGCGATGCTATCGCCGCTAATGAGCAGGTTGCCGATATCGCCCTGCTGCACGTCATGGCCCTCTTCATCGGTTAGCCTGGCCCGATAGCCCGGTACAACCTTGCCTGTACTTCCTGGTCTAATCTCGCCGATGCGGTTGCTGATGAAGATATGCAGAATTTCGGTTGAGCCGATGCCATCGAGAATGGGTACGTGGAAGGTATCCTCCCAGCGTTTGAGAATGTCGGCGGGTAGGGCCTCGCCGGCGGAGACGCAAATACGCACGGTGGAAAAGTCGAAGCGTCTGGCGGCGTCGGGCACGGCCAGCATACTGGCATAGAGGGTTGGCACGCCATAGAAGATGGTGGCGCGATTCTGCTCAACGCACTGGAACATGGCCTCGGCCAGTGGACGCCCGGCGTAGTAGACGGCGCTGGCACCCACGCTGAAGGGGAAATAGAGGTTGTTGCCTAGACCATAGGCGAAGTAGAGCTTGGCCGCTGAGAAGGTGATGTCGTTTTCGTTGATGTTCAAAATAGGTTTGGCGTAATATTCAGTGCAGTAGACCATATCGTGCTGCAAGTGGACGCAACCTTTGGGGAAGCCTGTACTACCAGAACTGTAGAGCCAGAAGGCCACGTCGTCCTTGCTGGTCTCCGCCGCTGTGAGGGTGGGAGAGGCGTGTTCGACCCAGCGCTCAAAGTCGTGCAGCGTGGCCGTCTCCGCTTCTTCCAGGCCAACCACGACGACATGGCGCAGATACTTCAATTGTGGTTGAATATGCTTGATGCTCTGCCAGATGCTGTTATGCACGAGCAGAATACGGGCGCGGCTATCATTCAGGATATAGATGTAATCGTCAGGGCGTAGCGCGGTGTTGGTAGGAATGGGCACTGCGCCGATTTTGATGGCTCCGAAGAACGCGGCGGGGTACTGAGGCGAGTCGAGTAGCAACAGGCAAACGCGCTGCTCCATATCCAGGCCAAGATCGAGCAGACCGTTGCCGACGCGGTTTGCCAGTTCGGCGATCTGGGCATAAGTATAGCTCTTGCCATCGGCGTAAACAGCAATGCGCGTGCCGCGTCCCGCGCTGATATGCTGGTCGAGGAAAAAGGTGGCGGCGTTAAACTGGTCGGGAACGACCACCTGTGGGGCGATGAGCGATGGTTGCTGAGTCATAGGAACACACCTCGTTTTCTATCAGCTACGATAAGGCAATGTATCTCCATTTGGAGTTATCTCTTCCTTAATGGCTATTATAACCTATCTGTCAGCGAGGTGTGATAATGAGATTGGCTGTCTGTTGGGGTTGGCGCTAAAAATCTGTTGGTGAGCAAATGAACATGCTCACCAACAGATTTTGCCCGCCAATGGAGTTATACAGGCGCTCTGGTACCTGGGAGGCCGGGCCTGCGGCTCTGCATCATGATCCAGCCCGCGCACAGGAAGACCAGCACACCGATGATCCAGTGTGTCCAGGCCTCGATGTTTGCGATGGTGCCGAAGCGCAGAATCCAGGGCGCGATGAAGACCCAGATACCCAACAAAACGTTGACCCACCAGACATACGTCGGCATATTGGATACCAGCGCCCAGATAGCCACGAGCATGATGACGATGCCGCAGATCCAGGCATCCCACGAGCTAGCCGGGTTAAACCACGTTACCGAGTACCAGGGTGAAATGAAGAGAATTGCGCCCAGAATAAGATTGACCCAGCTGGCCCAGCGCGTAGAGACCGCCGGGCGCTCCGTCGGGTTTTCCGTAATAGGGCCACGTGGATCCATCATAAGAAAGCTCCCTTGCAACATAGGCATGCATTGAAAAGTTTGTAGGGACGTTCATCCTTCTTAATGACACGCTTCAAACGTTTGTATAGTGACCACATTCTCATCTTTTTGTTGTACAATATCTTATAATGAAAATACTCATACTATGAGTACGCGGCGTGTCTTCGAGGGAGGTATTCATGAGTACCACAGGTATGTACAACGAAATTCAGACGGCCCTGCGACGCGGTGAGCGCGTCGTGGTGGCTACAGTGGTGAAAACAGTTGGAGCAGCACCCTGCGGCGTGGGCAGTAAAATGTTAATACGCGCCGATGGTAGCGTCTCCGGCAGTTTTGCCGGACCAATCACGGATGGTAAGGCGACACAGGCAGCGTTGCAGGCGTTACGCGATGGACATTCATTATTGACACATATTCACCTGGATGCCGATCAGGGAGAGGCCGTCGGCAGTTGCGGTGCCACTCTGGAAGTCTTTTTTGAGGTGTTACGCCCGGAACCACGTCTGATTATCGCGGGAGCAGGTTACGTGGCGCAGGCGCTGGCACGCCTGACCGCCAATCTTGATTTCCGCATCGTCGTAGTTGATGATCGCCGCGATCTGGCCGACCCACAATCCTTCGGCGAGAAGGTTCAACTGGTGTTTGGTGATATTCCGCAAACATTGCGAGCGCTGGAGCCGGACGAGGGTAGCTGGATTGTGATTGTCACACGCGGTCATCACCTTGACAAAGATGCTTTACGAGCGGCCCTGGAGTCTAACGCGACCTATGTTGGCATGATCGGCAGCCCCGGCAAGGTACGAAACATCTTCAAGGAGCTGCAAAAAGAGGGCATCGCGCGCGAACGTCTGGCCCAGGTACATGCCCCCATTGGCCTCGACCTTGGTGCGGAAACCCCTGACGAGATTGCGCTCAGTATCGCCGCTGAGATGCTCATGCTGCGCAAAAAAGGCACCGGCGCACCGCTGAACACCCTGCATTCCCTGCTGCCCGAAGAGGTTACGGTGTAGGGTAATGGATAGGGCGTGATTCATCACGCCCCTACGGGATACCGGTTTCGGGCGTTAAAATTCGTCATTTCCCTATGCCTCCTCGTGCAAATCTGGCCCACAGGATGCCTGTTGAGATGGCGTAGCACACGGCTCCGGCCACAAAGACGGGGATGTAGCCCAGGTGGGCAATCATGATGCCCCCCAGCGGCGTCGTCACGGTTTCCGCACCCTGAAAAACGGCCTGATAGGTGCTGTTCGCCAGGCCACGTCGCTGCTCCGGGACAGCCTCCATTGAATAGACCTGGAAGATGCCGTTTGCCATGTCCATCGCCCCCTGGCGGAAGAGATAGAGCAGCGCGGCCAGTGGCAGGAAACTGGTCAGGCCGATAATGAGCAGCAGAGGAATACTGAGCAGGCGTGTGAGCGCGACAGTAGGAATCTTGCCAATGCGCTGCGCCAGCCAGGGTGCCAGCAGGGTGAGCAGCGCATTGATACCATTGGCGGCACCGTCGATCAGACCGAAGAGCGCGGAGGAGGCGTGCAGATGCTCCACAAAGTAGAGATTGAAATAGGGGATAAACAGACCTGCACCTAACCCGACCAGTCCCTGCACCAGCGTTAGCACAAAAAACGCGCTCATCAGCACCGAACGTATATTCATTGTGCGCGTCGTCTTCCACCATTTCGTCAGCGCCAATCTCCCCTGCTGTGCCCAGGTTACGAGCCTGGGAGTGAAACCCGGAGCCTGAGACTCACAAGGGTTTTCACGGCATGTAGTAATATCGCTTGTGGGTGCCAGGGAGGTGGCTGTTATGGACGTGGGGGCCAGGCTGCTTGCATGTGAAGGCCGATCATTGCTTAACAGGAAGAGCGGTACCAGGCTGGGGCCGGCCAGCAGACCAGCGGAGAGCAGCGCGAGTTGATAGGAGCGTGGCAAGGCCTGCGTGGCCAGCAGCCAGTGAATGGAGGCTGGTAAAGGGGCCATAAGTACAGGCAGAGCGCGGAACCAGAGCGGCAAGGCTCCCCCCAGCACTTCGCCCAGCACAGTTGTTCCCAGGCTGACGACGATGTTGAAGCTGAAAAGATGGGGACGCTCCCGTTCTGTGCTATTCTGCGCCAGATAGGGCGCGTTGACAACGAGCTGGAAAGCGGTGGCAACCCCGACCACAAAAGCGGTGGCCAACAGCGGCAATGGTTGACGAAAAAGAATCTGGCCCGCGCCCGCTATGCCGACCGCCAGGTTTGACCAGATCAGGATGAGCTTGCCGCCGTAGCGGTCAATACAGTACCCGGCGGGAAAGATGGCCAGGCCCGCGCCCAGCGTGCCGATAAAGAGAACTAAGCCGATGAAATCTGTGCGGTAGCCCAGCGAGGCCAGATAGAGGTTGTAGAGAACCAGCAGAATGCCGGTGGTGACGCCGCTCAGCGCGTTGCTTAAGAGATAGAGACGGGCGTTTCGCTGGAAACGCCCGAACTCACGGATATACTCAATGAACAGGGACATTGTTACGTCTTGTTGATGTGGAAGGTGCAGCGCTCCGACTCACCGGAGCAGCGCCATCGCTGCCCACAGGCGTCAGCGTGGGAGATGCAGCAGTTGGTTGCTCCACCGGTTTATAACTATCCCCCCCGGCTTCCGGGGCGATAGCAGGCGCGGCCTGGGCCGCCGTGATGGCGCGTGGCGTCGGTTGCAAGAAAGCTTTGATAACCGCCTCGACCTGCAACATGCGCGCGCGAAACTCAATCGTCGTTCCCACCACACGGTCGCTAACCTGCGTTACCTGCTGATCGACCTTCTGCACCTGTGAGGCCCCTTGAGCCACAGTACGAACCAGCCGATTCTCAACATGCTCTGGTGGAATACCGCGCTGAAACGCCTTTGTGGTCTGGTTGACGCTCACCACCGTCGGGCGCAACATCTTGATGATCTCGGCTTTATGGCGCACCCAGTAGGCCGCAAAAGTAGCCAGTGCGCTCAAGACCAGCGATAGCACGATAAAAATGACCATATAGAGACCGATAATAATAGCGGCAATTGGCCCCGCTATCCCTAAGAACGGGTTCACCGGCGGGGCGGCAGCCAGCGTAAGATGTATCATTTAGTCTCCTCCTGATCCCGCTAATGCCTGCTGCTGCTCTTTCCGGCGCTGCTCGGCGCGGCTACGAACTTTTCCTTTGCCCAGGAAGACCCGCAACATCTGCTCTCCCGCCACCACCGCCGCCGCCGCCTTCACGCTCGGCCCGACAGCAAACTCGGATGTGAACTGTGTCGCTGTGCCAATGGTGGAAACTGTGTGTCCGGCGGTCTGTGCCGTCTCCTTGACGATGCTGACCGTCTCCTGTACCGATTGTAGCAGAGGCTTCATTTCATCACGAACCATCGTAATCGTGCGAATCAAGAAGAAAATAGCCACGATCTGTAGCCCTGTTGCCGTCAGCAGCAAGAGCGCCAGCAGGATCAGGAAAATATAGAGCAGGTTAAGCAACCAGCCAAAGATGGCCGAGAAGACAATGACTGCAATAATGATAAGCGCAAGTATGGCCGCGGGGATAATCACGTAGGGTAAGTATTTTTTCATGCTGGGCCTCCTCACATTATTCCGAGTATCACTATTTTATTATAGCGCATAAAAGGGAAAGCTAACAGTGATCTACTCTATGTGAACAAGAACGGATAATCGTGCCTTTCTTATCCAGGACGCAAGAGAGAACAAATCAGTGTCAGTTGTTCCACTCTAACACGCATCACACCTTGCAGAGGGTACAATCGTTGTCCTTTGCCCGTCTCAGACCGTGCCATTCAACATAAGAAAAGGCTGACAGGCCAACTGTAGACGATAAAATGGTCTCCCGCGTGGGAGACCATTTTCATATTGAAATATGAACCCTTGTTTTCGTTTATTAGGAGTAGGGGCAAACGTAGGGGGATGGAAAACTGTACAATACCATTTGAATGAGCGATAATAGAGCTACGAACCGGCTGTTCTTTCTATAATGGAGGCATACTATGTTCTTTACACATATCCTGGCCGACGCGCCGGCGCAGATCACCATTACAACTGGCGAACTTGTCTACGTCGCTATTGCAGCGATTGTGGGTCTCATTGCCGAATTTATCGTCGGCTGGCGCTTGCCTTTCGGCATCATTGGGGCCATCATTGCCGCTCTCGTCGGCATCTGGCTCTTCACCAATGTCATCGTGGTCACTATCCCTGATGACTATGTCCTCACCATCGCCGGCCAGTCGGTTCCGCTTCTGCGCACACTGCTCGGCGCTATCGTCGTCGTGGCCCTCTGGCACATTCTCACCTTCCCCACCTGGCGCAGACGTGAGCGTTACTATCGAGGCTACCGCAACCGCTATTACCGCGACCGCTACTAACCCACCACCAATGACTGTTCCTTGCTTGTGCTATACTGAAGGGAAAATCTATGGCACAGCAAGGAACGATCTATCGTGGACATCACATTCGTCATCAGCGCATTTGTTACCTTCTTTACCATTATTGACCCTGTCGGCCTTGCTCCTGTCGTGATCGGACTCACCGCCAACCTCGATGATGCACAGCGTAAAGTTATTGTGACACGCGCTACAGTGATTAGCGCGGCCATTATTGCTTTTTTCGCCGTCGTGGGCCGCTTCTTGCTCGACCGCCTGGGTATCCAACTCTATGCCTTCGATATGGCGGGTGGCGCACTGCTCTTCCTGGTCGCGGTAGATATGCTCTTCGGGCGTCCATCGGGCACCCGTGAAACCAAAGCTGAGGCAGACGAGGCGATGACGCGCGAAGATATCAGCATCTTCCCGCTCGCTGTACCCATGATCGCCGGTCCCGGCACCATCGCAACGACGATCCTCTACGTCGATATCGCCACGCCGCACCCGCTCGACTTGCTGGCCGTAGCGGCGGCCATCATCTGCTCATTGCTGACTGCGTGGCTGGTGATGCGCAGCAGCCTGGCTCTGGTGCGCATCTTCGGACGCACCGGCATCATGGTACTCTCACGCATCCTGGGTATCCTGCTGGCCGCTCTCGCACTGCAATTCATCTTAAATGGCATTGTCATGTTTCTTCATGCCAGTGGTCTGGTGCATGCATAAAAAGGCGCTCAAGCAGTCCCTGAACTGCTACATTCAGCAAACTCGAACGTATAGAACTGTAATGAGGTAGTGCCGCCATGTGATGGCCGCGCAGAAGTTCAATAACGAGGAAAGATAGGGATGTATCTATCAGACCTGCAAGGCGCTTCGGCACATGCATACTTGCCATCGTCACCGTACATTTCATGGGAGGTTAATTTGTGGAAGCACAGACAGACATACAAACATACCTGGAGCAAGGAAAAGAGGCGCTGGCACAGGGACAAGGCCGAGAAGCTGCTATAGCCTATGCGCACGCCGCTCAACTTGACCCCAATAACCCCCAGGTCCACCTGGGCCTGGCGGAGGCCAATATGGCGCTGGGCAACTATGGCATCGTGCAGCTTGCCAGCCGCCGCGTGCAAGAACTCCAACCACACGGCGGCGCTGAGGGCATGATTGCACAGGCGCTGCTCGACCTGCTCGACCATCGCTACGAACGCGCTCTGGAATACACCGATAAAGCTATTGAACTCTCGCCCGGCGTGGCCTATATGCACGCACTACGCTCCTACCTGCTACGCGCTCTCGGTAAGGACTACGATGCCAGTCTTGCCCGCGCCCGCGCTACCCGTCTCTCTTTTGGAGGGCATTTCGAGAACTGTTTCCCGCCCCTGGAGACGCGCTATAGTACCGGCTACCGTTCCGTGCCACCACCGCCGACCACCGCTTCAGAAGCTCAGAGTACGCCTGTGATCAACAGCCGACCAGCAGAGAGCGGGCCGGGTTGGCAGCGTCCTAATCAGGTGCAGCGTCAGATCATTCGCACCCGTTTTGCGCTCAGCCGCTACGCGAATATCGTGACATATGCTCTGATCGTTATTAACACAATCATCTATATCATCATGGCGGTATTGAGCCGAAGTACCGATATTAGCCTTGATGTGCTGATTAATTTTGGCGCGCAAGTCAATCCGTATATCTCACAGGGACAGGTATGGCGCATCTTCACCGCTATGTTCCTGCATGTTAGCATTCTGCATATCGGTCTGAACATGCTCTCATTGTTCTTTGTAGGCAGTGCCACCGAGGTACTCTACGGCAGATGGCGCTACCTGGTAATCTACCTGCTCTCCGGTATCGTTGGCGGCGTCGTCACCTACCTGCTAGGGCCGAATGCGCTGGTTGTATCGGCGGGCGCGTCAGGCGCGATCTTCGGTGTCTTTGGCGCATTGGGCGTCTTCTACTTCGCCAATCGGCGCGCGCTGGGAGGCTATGGCGCGGGGGCCATTGGCAACTGGATATTCTGGCTGGCGCTCAATATCGTCTTCGACATCTCGAACCCATCAATCGGGCTGGCCGACCATATCGGTGGCCTGGTCGCCGGTATCATCCTGGCCGCGCTGCTAATGCCGCGCTGGAGCAGGCGAAGGATGTAGCAATTTGACACAATTCGATACAATTTAATACACCCCTTGCTTGTTGCGGGGGCCGGTACACTGAAGATAAGAAGTCGAGCATACAATCTCGCTGTGACCGGCTGAGTCACAATGATCCTATCCATGCCCTTTACCCCCCTGCTCGACTTCTTTCCCTTTGTTAGTTCTGATTGTTATATCGTCATGTCGTTGATGGCGCTACACCTGGCAGAGGTGAGGCGAGCGCTTCGAGGGGCAGCTCAACACGCCCACCGCGACGGCTCGACTCGTAGGTGGCGAAAATCAGTTCGGTGGCACGCAGCGCACGGCGGGCCGATAGCTCTGGTTCCCGACCGGTCTTGAGGGCATCGATCAGGTCGAGCACGCCCCGTCCCACCACTTCGCTCAGGTTCTCTTGCGCCTTGTCTGTGACCTGCACATGCACATCGCGCCAACCGGCATCTCCTTTGCCTCTGACACGTAGCGATGTCGGACCTAAGGTCAGGCTTTTCAACGGAAAAAGGTCAGCAACAACCAGGGTTCGACGATGAGGTCAATCAAAGCGTGACCGATGATCACCGGAGTCAGACTCCGCTTTCCGATTAAATAGATGATGGCCAGTGCGATCCCCAGTAGTAAGGTCACACCCTGCACCGCGAGCGCTGCTGAGAGACCGCCGAATCCATAAAAGTGGACGAGACCAAATAACAAACCACTCAACAAAGTCTGGACAAACAGGCCATATCCCATATCTGCCAGACTTGTCATGACATAGCCGCGAAAAATCGTTTCCTCAACTACGCCTGCTACCAGAGCCACCACGATAGCAATAAGTTTGAGCCAGGAGAATTCCAGCAGGTGTGAACCCAGATGGAGATTGAGGACTGTCCATCCACTGTAGACAACTGCAACGACCACACCCAGCACAATGGCTTGCCAGTTCGTTGAGCGTCCCCAGCCGAGATCACGTAACGTTCTCCCACGCCGATGGAGCCGCCATGCCACGAGTCCCAGCGCTGCCAGTTCTCCTACTGCTGCACCGATAAGGAAAGCTGCGACCCGATTGGCAGGCAGTCTTGCCCAACCGGCGGCAATAACTAGAGCCAAAGCCCCATAGGTAAAAACACCGATGGGTACTAAGGCTAGCAAGATGGTACTGATCAAACGCCCCCAGGTTTCTCGTTGCGAACCAGGAGCGCCAGGGCTTGATGTCGAGACCATGGCTCTCCCTCCTTTTTACTGAAATAGCAGTTCTTCACGTTGCCCACGCAGAAAACCTGCGATAGCGGTGGGATCGTCTTGTTGCAGGGCCATTTGTTTGAGGCTGCTTAGCACAGTGCTCCATTGTTCGCGGGCGGGGGCAAAGCGGGCATCGCGTCCGACTAGCTCTTCAAAAATGCGCCGTTCCAGCTCGTGCCAGAGCGAGCGGTCTCGTCCATCCAGGCCGCCATCGTCGGGCGCGTAGTCCTGGTCATTGGTGTTATTGTCGATGCGCACGAAGATCGGCTGGAAATGGCTGCGTACCATCTCCTCCATACGTTGCTGATCGAGCGCACCGAAATCGAAGCCCATCGTGCCGCTCAACGAGATCAGCACGAGCGGAGCCTGCTCCCCCGTAGGGGCGTGATTGAGCACGCCCTGACTGAGCATGCCCTGTCCGTAGCGTGCGCTCTCACGCTGGCAGAGTTTCTCCAGCTTCTCATATAGCTCTTCCGGCTCATTCAGGCCATCCACACGCAGTTCGTGGCGCAGGAAGGGGCGACGCTGGCTGGTCAGTAGTTCGGCATGGTGCTTGCGCTCGCCTTTGCTCTGGTCGATGATTCGTTCCGGTTCGTCGGTATCGATCTGAACGTAGTAGTAGCCGCGCTCTGCCCACAGCACCTCTTCGGCCCCGCAGTTCTCGGTCGAGCCGGGGTTATAGATCCAGCCATCGTACTCATACGGTTTATGCACGTGACCGAGGGCCAGATAGTCGATCTGCCCATTGAGCGGCTCAAAGCTGGCGCGTGAGGGCAATCCCTGCATGCGTGGCACAATGCCTTCGATACCGGTATGCATAGTCAGAAGGCGGTATATAACGCCGCTGGCCTCCTCTTCCAGGCGCACCTCTTTCAGCGCCTGCGCCATACCCTCAATGCTGCGCACGGTGGCCGCGCCCTGCCAGGGCAGTCCATAGACACGCAACTGCCCATGCATGAGATCGACATACGCCCCCATCATCGTCCGTGCCTCCCAGGGCGTGATTTGCGGCACCCCATCTTTCATGATCGGGTGCAGTAAGATCAGGTAGTCTTGATAGCACAGGAACTGCATCCAGGAAGTGCCATCGCGGTAATAGCTGCGGTCGTGATTGCCCTCAATGGCAATCACCGGTATTCTGGCATCCTTTAATCTGCGTAACCCTTCGATGGCGTGAATAAGTGTCAGTGCGTCGATGGCCCGTTTGTTGAACAGATCGCCCGCGATAACTACGAAATCCACACGGCGCGCGATGGCCTCGTTTACAATGTGCCAGAAGGCGCGACTGAAATCGTTGAAGCGTTCGCGCACGCCGTACTGTTCGTTGCCCAGGTGTGTATCAGCAACGTGAATAAAGGATGCTCTCATGATCGCCTTGTCCCTTTGATAGCCTGTATTCTCTTACCCGCCGATGGGGGGATATGGCCCCGTCATCCAACCGCGAATGCCGGCGGCAACCAGGATCAGTGCTGCGATACTGAAGATCAGCATATCGCGGCGCGGATTCTTGCCGCTGGTCGTGTAGGTCAGCGCCACCGGAATGGCAAAGGCGACAATGGCCCCATATACATAGTGCAGGTAGTAGAGGCCAACGCCGCCACCGGGCTTCTGGCCCAAAGCTACCAGCGTCAGGCCCAGCGCACCTTGCAACAGGCCGAGTATAGCGGTAATGATTAAAGAGATGCGCCAGGGACGATAGAGTTCTTTTTCTGTGATCGGCAGCTTTCTAAAATAGAGGATCAAACCCCAGACACCGGTAATCAGGCCGGAAGCCAGCACCAGCGCGACATTATAATAGTGCATATGCACGATGATATCGACCAGCATATCTCTCTCCACTACCACGTCCCATCTTCCAGAGGTTGCGAACGTGGCTTTCTATGCATTCTTTCTGTGGGGCAGATTGTGGAATCTTCCCGCTCTACTATAGCGCTTCCCGCCAGGAATGACAAGGGGTAACGAGGCATGCGCGAGGCGTCACGAAGGTAGATCAGTTGCTATGCGCGTGCGGCCTGCCACCGGCTCTCTCATGTTTGTCATGTTCATTGCTCTACTGATTTCAAAGCATCTTGCATAAAACGCCAATCTAGTGTAAGGTACTTGTAACAACTGTGTCTCAAGGGCGTTATAAGGAATAAGGGAACCTGGCAATCTGCATCTGTATCTTATACCAGCAATAATGTTCTCCTTGTAGGGCAGTCACATTGGTCAAGTCAATCACTGCACAGTCCTTACGAGAAAGTCGAGATGTGAAGTCCATGCTAACAGCACCACCTACTCTACCGGGACCACAACGTCCCCCCATACCGGAGCAGCGGGAACAAGCAGACGCAGCGAAACAAGTCGCACTGACTCCCAGCAAACCGCGCATGGGAGAAACACCGGCTGCCCGCTTTGTGAAGGCTATTTTGCGTCCACCTATTAAGGTCATCTACTACGCCATTACCTGGATGCGTAGCCATAAGCTGGCCTCGTTGATCACGCTTGTGCTGCTCCTGCTCAGCATCAGCGTCACCACACGTCTCGTGACCGGCTACTGGCCGTTCAATGGCCCCAGCAGCAACCCTATTCAGCAGAGCATTCAGAACAATCCACAACTGAATCCATACGCACAAGCCTGGTTGTCGGCCCTGTACAGCGGTGATGTGAATACCATGATAGCGGTCGAGAAAAATCTTCCTCCCTCGGTTGTTCCTCCCGACGCCGGACTATTAGTCGGGGAGTACAGTCAAAGAGTGGGCATGACCTGGAACGCTGTGCGCGTCATCAGTACCTCCACAGCCGCTGACGGCACGCAGGATACGCTGGTTGAGGTGGATATGACGCAACCGGCCAGTCTGGGCGGCGGGAGAATCATTGTTATCTGGCATTTCGCCTCCTATCATAATACCTTGCTGGGTATTGATTTCGTCTCGGCCCGTCCGAGTTTGCAATAGTTGTTCTTCTTTTATGCTCTCGCAGAAAGGGATGCAATTCCCATGTCAAAGCAAGCAAAAGATATGAAGCGCAAGCGCAGCGATCTCGATAAATCCATTGATCGCGGCCTCGACCAGTTTGGACGCTTTATGCGTTTCCAGTGGATCTGGCTCGCGCTGGGCGCGCTGGTAGTCTGGTTCTTCGTTCAGGGCAAACCCGTCGGGCCGTTTGACCCCGGCACCATTCTGACATATGCGTTGGAGATCGGTTTTGCGGTCTTCTATATCCTTATTCAGTTCATCGCTCTCTTCTGGTTCCTGGGCCGTCCGCGTCTGTACTGGGTCATGCCCGGCGAAACCGGCGTCACGTTTGACGACTACAAAGGCAATCCAGAGGTGCTTGAATCGGCGCGCCGCATCGTGGCGCTGATTCGCGGTGTCAAAGAATTTGAGGAGATGGGTGGTACCCCCGTGCGTGGCCTGCTGCTCTCCGGCCCGCCAGGCACCGGCAAGAGCTATCTGGCACAATGTATGAGTACCGAGGCTGGTGTCCCCTTTGCCTATGCCAGCGCGGCCAGTTTCCGCGCCATGTTTATCGGCATGGACGTGTTGATGATCAGCAGGCTCTATAGTAAGGCGCGCCGCCTGGCACGTGAGTATGGCGGCTGTATCGTCTTCATGGATGAAATCGACGCCATTGGTGCCTCACGCGGCGGTGGTGGTCAAACCAATATGGCAATGGGCGGTGGCTTCTTTGGCATGATGGCCGGTACCGGCGGCCTCAACCAGTTGCTGATGGAGATGGACCCGCCCAATATCGAAACCGGCTGGTTCAAAAAAGTGTTGCGTACCCTGGGCCTCTACCATGGTCGCGCACAGAAAGAGCCGGTGTTGACGGTGGGCGCAACCAACCTGCCCGAAGCGCTTGACCCGGCCCTCCTGCGCCCCGGTCGCTTTGACCGTCAGATCAAAGTAGCGCCGCCAACCGATAAATACCGCCCCGAGGTTATTCAGTACTACCTGGATAAAGTCAAGCATGACCCGACGATCTCCATCGCTGCCCTCTCAACGCGCATGGTGAACTATACCCCGGTCGCCATCAAGCACGTCATTAACGAGGCAACCATCATTGCCCATTTCAACGGACGCGACCGGGTCACCTACAAAGACCTGATCGAGGCACAGGACGTGCATGAATATGGCCTGCGCCAGATCGCCGAATTGACGCCGATTGAGCGCCGCCGTCTGGCCTATCACGAGGCCGGTCACGCGGTTGCCTGCTACTATCTGATGGAACGCTTCTTCCCGTCCTTCGTGACACTACACCGTCATGGTGACGTGGAAGGAGCCGCCGCTTTCGCCGGTTGGCGGCAGAAAGAAACAGTCATTACCAACAGCAAGGAAGATGTGCTGGCCCGCATCCAGGTCTCGCTGGCCTCACGCGCCGCCGAGGAGCTGTTCTTAAATGTCAATCTGAACGGCGTGGCCGGAGACTTCGCCACCGCCACGCAACTGGCCTCAGCCTACGTTGGTGTCTATGGCATGGACGGTACTCTCACCTCCTATCTGGCATTCTCTAGCGTTGCCGGTGTCAATCCGTCGATGATCAAAGACTTCTCGGAGCGTGTCGAGGCCGTGTTGCAATCGCAGTTCAGGGCCGTCAAGCAACTCTTCCAGCAGCATAGCGAGGCCGTGATCGCCGTCGCTGAGGCGCTGATTGAGCGCGACGAACTGGTCGCCGACGAGATCAAGCAACTGATCGATGAGGCCGATGCCAAACGGGTGGCCAAGACGGTGCTGACCGAGTTCGAGCCTCTGCTCGGCCCCCTCGGTAACGGCAACGGACACAACGGCCACCTGCTCACGGCTGGCTCCAACAATGGCAACGGCTCAGCAGGCAGCCCGACATGGGATACCAGTCGCCTCAATTTCGATGCAGGCCATCTGCCCACGCCACCGCTGCCAGAGAACGGTATGCCGTTCTTCAATCTCGATACCAACTCAAACGGCGATGAGCCATATATCGCGTAAATCGCACGGTATATGCGTGGCAATTAGAAAATGAACAAGAAACCAGCCATATGACCGTCAGGCGATCAGATGGCTGGTTTCTCGTTCCATCTAAAATAAACCTGACCGGCTGATAGTCCTATCTCACCAGGGCTGTTTTGTCGAAACAGGGCGACCAATCGTTTCATACAAAGAGGTTTATTGTGGCGCGAATGCAGTCTATGAGGATTATATGTCAACAGTTACGATTACTGATAAAAAGAAAAGTGCCGGAGAGAGCGAGCGTTCGGGCTTTCCCTTCTCGCCGCGCTGGCAGACGGCTCTCACTTACGCAATAGGATTGGTGCTGCTTCTGCTGGGGCTTTACCTGCGTTTACATGATCTGGGTCTCCCTTTTGATCGCGACGGTTACGATGAAGGTGTCTACTGGCAGTCCTTGCGCGCAATGGCGGCGGGCTATCCGCTTTACAAGTCTATTTTCTACTCGCAGCCGCCCGCTTTCTTATTGCTCATCTATCCCTTCTATATGCTGTTCGGGCAAAGCTTGTGGTCGGCGCGCCTGGGCATCGCCATCGTCTCGCTAAGTGGGCTGGTCGGGGCCTTCCTGTTGGGACGCGCTATCAGCGGGCGTCTGGGCGCGCTGGCCGGTTTGCTGTTGATGGTCGCCGACCCGTTTTATCTCTCGCAATCGCAAAAGATTCAGGCCGAAGCCCCCTCTGCCGGTTTCTCCTTGCTGTCCGTTGGACTGGCCTACCTCTGGTGGGAGAACCCGGAGAGCGCAGCGGGCCTCTGGCTGGGCGCGCTCTGTGGCATCACCGCTTCGTTGAGCATCCTGAGCAAGCTGCTCGGAGTGACGATCCTGGTACCCATTGGCCTGCTGATGCTGGCGCAGCTCTGGCGCATCTTCCGTCAACCTCGCCAGCGACGTCTGCGCTACGCGACTTCACTCATCGTTGGCGTTGTGGCCTTTCTGCTCACAACGGCAGTGTTCGTGCTACCGTACCTCGTTGGCTCGTTCCATCAGTTCTGGGCCGGCGTTGTGACTTTCCATACCACTGCGGGCGTGAAATTCAAAGCCACGCTGGTCAATAACTTCCCCATGATGGTCAATCTGTTGACCTCTATCACAGCCTTTACCGCGCTTGTCAGCACCATCATCGCTCTGCTGCGCCGTGACTGGCGCGTCTTACCACTGCTTGCCTGGTTAGGCGCGACTATTCTCGTGCTGCTCGATCAGGACCCGCTCTTCCATCACCATCTCGTCGCCCTCATTCCGCCGATGGTCGCGCTGGCGGTCGTGGGCATCGCACCGCTCAAACTGGAGCGCACGCGGGGCGCAATTCTGCGCAATGTCGGCACAGCCATCACACTCGTTATGATTATTACCGCGCTGACGCTCAATTTCCAGGGCGAACAGGCTTACTTCCAGGGGGCCTTGATTGAGGCCAATTCCGCTCCTATTCAGCAGACACTCCAGGTGGCGCAGACCTTAGATCAGTATACGAAGCCGGGGCAACTGGTGATTACCGACGCGCAGTTCATCGCGGCACTGGCGAATCGTAGCACACCGCCCTCGCTGGTTGACACCTCGCTTGTGCGCATCAATACGCATTATCTGACCCTGCAACAACTGATTCAGGCCGCCTCAGACCCGCGCGTCCACGCCGTACTGTTCTATACCTATCGCCTGACCATCAAAAGCGTCACACCTTTCCATCAGTGGCTCGCCACTCATGGCTTCC
>DAOTVZ010000026.1:0-5376 GCA_034436045.1 Ktedonobacteraceae bacterium
ATCATCATGGCAAGCGCGCGCCGCACTGATTACAGAAGCGCTTACCGGGACGGGCAGGAGCGCCGCATTGGTCGCAATAGAGCGTCTCAACCTGCGCCGGAGTGGCTTGTTGTGGCATTGGCGTCGGCGCTTGTTGTGCGACAGATGGGGGCGTAGGCGTCGAGGGATAAGCGGGCGTCGGAGCAGGAGATTCTGCTTGCTGTTGCTGCATAGGCGGCTGAGGAACAGGCGCAGGTTGAGACGTTTGCGGGGCGGGTGTCTGGATAGTCTGAATCGTCTCATGAATGCCTTTGGCGGCCTTGAGTGCGATACCCCCGATGGTGGTGGCAATTTTGATACCTTTAGCAATATCGTCCATGTCTTGTTTGAGACGGTGAGTGGGTGGCAGCACTGTCGAGTCAGAGACCTTCTGGAAGAAATTGGTATCTATCTGCAAGCCTTCTTCGTTCCAGGCGATTTGAGCTTGCATCTGTGCGCCATCATCGAAGGAGAAGATGAGCAGCCTATCCTGGCGCGTGTAAGAACCCTCGCGGCGTGTTTCTGGCGCATTAGATGTTATCGCCTGACCACTCATGAGTGATTGCGCGGCGTTGACGGCCCGGCTACGATTCTGGGTAATCAAGGCAAAACGCCCATTGGGATAGAGGGTCAGGCGATCCACACGCGAGGTAAAGTAGTCTAGCCCAATCCCTGAACGATGCAGGCATTCGTATTGTCCAGTCACAGGCTTTGTCATATGCTCTTATCCTCTCTCCGACAAAGAAAGCCGTTTGCGATAGTGTTTCCTGCACTGAATATACGTATCGTTGCCGTCCGGGTTGCCTACTATGAAATTTTCGGCAGGCACGTTGTAGTCGTGCTATTCTCATTCTCAATGCTGACCTTTTGCAAGGCCACCATCTCGGAGAGTTTGCGTGCTTGCGTCAACTCGGCCTGTCCTTCCTCAACCTTCCCACGTCTGATAAGGACGCTGCCCAGGTAGATGTGGGCATAGATGCGCGCGTCAACATGCTCGGTTGCATCGAGGATAGCGACCGCGCGTCGATAGGCCACTTCGGCCTGTTCTGGTTCGTTGGTGGCCTCCAATAGACGACCGTAGACGATCTGAGCGTCGGCTTGCCGACGCGGATTGCTTTGCTCGGCTGCCTCCAAAGCCTGCATGGCATAGGTACGCGCCTGGGTGTAATCGCCCTGTTCGAGAGCGATACCACAGAGGGTGCAGGCAGCGACGGCGATAATATTCGCCCGTTGCTGGCGTTCGGTGGACGTTTCTGCCGTGCCGTTGTGCCCATGTAGTGGAGCATGGCGCGGATCGGCCCATATTTCGAGCAACTGGCTCATATCACGTTGCACGCGGTCGGTGTTACCCAATTCGCGCTCGATCTGAGCAATATGACAGCGCACGAGCGATTCCTGGAGTGGGTCATGAATAGAACGATAGAGAACACGCGCGTTTTCCGCATGTTCAAGGGCCGTCTGTAAGAGTTGTTTGCGACAGGAGTCATGCTCGCCGGGCTGCTCTTTGAGCCTGTAGGCTTTCACAAAAGCGATGATCGACATCCCCCAATGAGCCTCGGCCACGTAGCCGAAAGGTGTCTCATTGTTAATCATGCGTAGCGTGATCTGATACTGTTCTAATGCTTCATCCAGGCCCAGGTGGCGGTAGGATGCCGCCAGATGGAGATGCAGCAGCATTAATTCATGTCGCTGTTCCGCCGATAACGTTTCCTGCTTGGGAAGTTCGTTAATGGCATAGATGAAATCCTGTATTGCTTGTAAAAACTGCTTTTGCTCATAATAACATTGTCCTCGGAGTGCGGCGATGCGCCATCGTTGCAAGGTCGGTATTTGAGCGAAGTGCAACGGCTGTAACAATGAAAGTGCTTTTGCAACGTCTTTATTCTTTAAAAGTTGCGTGATCTCGTGTCGCAAATCTTCAAAAGATCGATACTGGCGAGCCTCGACCTCTGATTCGCGATGTTGTTGTGCCAGAGCCTCGAGGTCTTCAAACGGCAAATTGAGTCGCTCAGCCAGAAAGCGCAGGCTTTCCTGTGAGGGATCGACCCTGTTGCGTTCGATTTGCGAAATCAGGCTTGTGCTATAATGCCCGTTTGCGACATCGGCGAGCGAAAGGTGTAACTCCTCCCTGGCTGCCCTGATCCGACCTCCGAGTGTATCTGGTGATACGTGTTTTGATGGACGGGGCATGTCCTTGTGCCAACCTCCCTGATATTTAAATGCCTAAGTATAAATAATTATAAACGATATGCAAAAAAATTACAACATCTGTGTGCAAAGTGTGAGAGTTTTGGGTCAAACCAATCGAGTACTATATGTTCTATACAAGGATACACTCTTATATACAGAAACGTATCAGAACAGGAAAAAGTTTTACCAGGCTAATGGAAGAGAAGATGGCGAGAATGTCTATATACTAGAAACAAATGTTCTAATTATGCTCGATTGGCCTGGGTACTGGCCTTTTGTAGCCTGAATGGTTGAGAAAGAATGTCCTGGCTCGTTGTGCCGCGTTAGAATAGCTGTGATGGGTTGCTCACGCAGGGAGGTTGCAATTTTAGAACTTTTGGTCTAAAATATATTGACTTTCTTTCGCTGAGACAGTATGCTGTACCAACAAAAGATGGAGAGAGGAAAAATGATGGTTCGTTCCCAAAAGGTATTTTCTGGCCAACGGGATGAGGCGTCTATATTGCCCGGTTTAGAAACGCTGATAGCCCCTGACCTGGATGAAAGAATGTCATCCAGGAAGGAAATAACGAGAACACAACACGAGGAGAAGGCGGAGAAAACAGTGGGGCGGAGTAAAAAGCAACATGATTATTCAGCCGCAGACATACAGGTACTCGAAGGGATTGCTGCCATTCGGCATCGTCCTGGTATGTATATTGGGGGCACCTCGACGACGGGATTGTTACACCTGATCTGGGAGGCGCTGGATAACGCGGTGGACGAGGCGGTGGCAGGCTACGGCAAACATATCTGGGTGCAGATTGAGCAGAGTGGCTGGGTCACAGTACGCGATGAAGGGCGTGGCATGCCTTTTGATCCCATGCTCTATCAAGGTGAATATCTCCCGGCGGCCACGGTGATTCTCACCGTGCCGCATTCCGGCGGCAAGTTTGCTGAAGGTGTATACAAAACGGCGGGAGGTCTGCATGGTGTCGGCGCGACTGTGATCAATGCGCTGTCGGAGAAGCTGGAACTCACGATCTGGAAGGATGGGCAGCAATTTACTCAGGTATTTAGTCGGGGAGTTGCGCTACCACATCAGATTGTGCCTTGTGCGACCAGCATGCATGGGACGCAGGTGCGCTGGCTCTATGATCGCTCGATCTTTGATTCCGATGCCTACTACCCTTTAGAGGCCGTGGAAAGCCGTTTGAAGGCATCGGCCTATCTCAATCGCGGCGTGGCCTTTCACCTGGAGGCGTGGGATGATGAACGTGGCGCGTCGGTGAGCCACGTCTTTTATTCACGCGAAGGGTTGCCGGACTATGTGCGTGAATTGAGCGCCAGCGCCGATGGTCCACTGTTCAAACAGGTCGTTGGTATTGCCAAAGAGAAGGATGGCGTGCAGGTCGAGATCGCGCTCCAGCCTACAGCGGGCTACAAGACGCTGATTTACAGCTATGCTAATGCCGTGCGCACCCGCGATGGAGGCACGCATGAAACTGGTTTTAAGGCTGCATTGACGAAAGTGGTCAATGATTACGCGCTCAAGTTTGGTATCATCAAGAATCGCGAGAAAGAAGGATTTCGACCGGAGGTAATTCAGCAGGGGCTACATGCTGTGATTTCGGTCAAGCTAACCAACCCTCAGTTCCAGGGTCAGACCAAAGATCGTTTGAATAATGCGCCTGTCGAGGGTATTGTACGCTCTGTTGCCGATGAGGGTTTGAAGGACTGGTTTGAGAGCAATACTACTGCCGGTAAGGAGTGGTTAAAGAAGATACAGCAGATGCAGAAAGCGCGCAACGAGGCCCAGCTTGTGGAAGAACTGGCGCGTGCCGGTAATAAGAAAAATGGCGAACTGATCGATACCAGTCTGTCAAAGAAATTTTTGCGTTGTAATACCAATGACGCCTCGCGTGCGGAATTATTCATTGTGGAGGGCGACTCGGCTGGTGGGAGTGCTGGTCAAGGACGTTTCTCGGAGTTTCAGGCTGTTTTGAAATTGAAGGGCAAGCCGCTCAATGTGGCGAAGGCCGACCTGGGGCGCATCGTGGAAAATGAAGAGATTCGCACCATTATTAACGTGTTGGGAACAGGCACGCGCGATCTCTTCGATATTAGCAAACTAAAATTTTCTCGTGTTATTATTGCAACTGATGCGGACGTTGATGGGTTGCATATTCAATGTCTGCTATTAACGTTATTCCATCAAGAATTTAGCGATTTAATCGAGCGTGGGCATGTTTATATCGCCTGTCCACCGCTATACTCAGTCAAATACAAGGGAAAGATCACCTGGCTCATCGATGATGAGGCGCGCATTCAATTTCTCAACAGTCACCCGGATGCTGAAGGGTTAGAATTCAAGCGTTTCAAGGGCCTGGGTGAGATGAATCCGAAAGAGTTGCGCGACACGACCTTTGATCCGGCGCGGCGGACGCTCAAGCGCGTCACGATGGATGATGCCGTGCTGGCGGCAAAGCTGGTATCTGAGTTGATGGAAGATAAAAACGCGGAGATGAGACGCGCGTTTCTGGCGGAACACGCGCGCAAAGTGAAGGAACTGGACGTCTAAGCTATGGCCCGTGTAACAGATGCTACGCCAGTGGTGGGTGCTGGCACTATTCGAGAAGAAGATTTCTCAGTTATTATCTCGCAAGCTTTTGCCACTTATGGACTCTCGGTGGTGACGGATCGCGCACTACCCGACGCCCGCGATGGCCTGAAGCCGGTGCAGCGCCGCATCCTGGCCGGTATGCGCGAAGCGCGCTATCTTTCAACGCGCCCTACCGTTAAAAGCGCCGAAGTTGTGGGTCTGATTCTGGGCAATTATCACCCACATGGCGATTCCTCGGTCTATGACGCGGCGGTGCGCATGGCACAGCCGTTTACCATGCGCTATCCGCTCATCGAGGGTCAGGGCAACATGGGCAGCGAGGATGGCGATGCTCCCGCCGCCTATCGCTATACCGAAATGCGCCTCTCGCCGCTGGCCGAGGCGCTGATGGCGGACATGGAGTGTGAAACCGTCTCGCTGCATCCCACCTATAAACAAGACCCGAAGGTGGTGGAACCCGATTACTTCCCCGGTCGTATTCCGCCTATTGTCAACCCATCCAGTGGTATCGCTGTAGGCCTCTCGACCAATATTCCTCCACACAATCTGGCCGAGGTATTGCGCGC
>DAOTVZ010000027.1:0-44501 GCA_034436045.1 Ktedonobacteraceae bacterium
GGTATGCAACTGAGTCACAGTTGCCCTTTTCATTAGCGTGAGTCTGACAGAATGTTGAGAACATTTCACCTTCACATGGATGGCTTCGGGCATAATTTCAAAAAACTTGCCTATCGCGTCAGTTAGCCTTCTTTTAGGCACTCCATTGTTGGGTAGCAAGCAAAGTGTGCGAAGAGTCGTAGAACTCAAAGGTAATAGGAGGAGAATATTCAGTGAGGAATAAAACTGTATTGTCTTGAACCTCATCTTCCTCTATAATCCCTGCTTGAGGAAGCATGCGCACGCTCGCAACCTCCTGACCATTAGCCGTAAGGTAACCAACCAAAAAACGATAATTCGGTCGATCCTCCAGAAGCTCATCATTTATTGATGAACTACCAATCCTCAGCGTATGCATTGCTGAGCCATCCCTTGTTATATCTTCCCTCTTTTTTTCCAGTGATGCTTCTTTCTGTATTACAGGTTTCCCTCCTCCACTTGATATTCTAAGTAGGGGTTTATGTTGATCCATGCCCTGGTTTTCTTTGCTTGTAAGGAAACGCTCCTCGTTCTTACAATAAACCCCACTACGCACAATAAATGTACCATCGACTTTTTGCACTACATAACTTGTATCATACCATTGCTGTCCAGTAGTGCTTGTATAACGCACTACATAGGCATATGTATACGGCAGACTTTTCTCTTTTATAAAGATGATGCTTTCTGGCTTAGCTAATATACCTCTTTCTTCTCGTTTCGCCTGAGGATTAGAATCGGTTAGCGAATTAATTACTGCCTGCTTTGGGGCTTGTGCATGCATTGGTCCTCTCCTTTCTCATGAAATCTTTATAACTAACTCAAAGTTTGAGAGTATCCCTTTTTCAACTACTGTTGCATTACCTGCAACGTTCAGTTTACCTCAAAAGGGATACCTGTGTCTAGCTTTGGCGATATTTGTTCCCATATTTATCTGGAAAGCATCGATCACCTCTCCTAGTATTCCCCTATGAAAAGAGTTTTCAAGGTTAGTCAGTAGTTGGGCAACCAGGCGCATATAGGCCGGTATTTTGAACCATTAACACCGCAGTCGAAACACCTGTACTCGTCGCAGGAATAGTTCGCCCATCTTCTACATAGGAACCACTAGCGTCAACGGTCACGATCATTTTAAAGTTTGGGTAATTTCGACCTACTAGCATATGGTTTAAATAGACACAGTCTACACAACCAACCTTATCATCGTACTGGGCCTTGCCGTATTCTCCGAAAGGAATTGAGAAGTTGTCGTAGAGAGTGGATGAGCCAGTTCCTGCTGTACCTTCACAACCATTGGTAATTGTTATTTTCTGGTTAACAGTCGCAACAACACCGCTTATGCCACAAACACTCAAGGTTTGGCCCGTAGCTAGTATCTCGTTGGGTTTATTTTCATAGTCCTGGACATTCGCACCTTCGTGGAGACATTGATTAGGAGGAGGAGTGTACGGTCCACTAACAGCAAGGGCAGATGATGACCCCGTAAAACTTAGGGGTAGTGCTAGCATGCAAGCTAAAAGCGCAACCTGCCAAAACTTCTTCGTAGTGGTGTGAGTAGCATTGAACATTAGAGTATCCTTTCTTTCGCATGAGCCACTTTCTCGCTCTATGTGATAAGCGAGATTATGCTATACTGTGAGCATGCGGATGATGTCCGCTGACCAGGTGACACGCTGCTGAAGACTGCGAACCTTTTTCAGCGTGCCACTATCTCTTACACTACCCATCTTACCTGAACTACAAGCAAAAGAGGGATCAGAAATGACGGGTTTTCAGGTCAAAAATGACATAAAATCCCGTTGTTTTTGACGTTTATTCCACCGGCTAATCCATCATCTCCATCTCGTCAGGAAGCTCGGTGAGCAGAAAGCCGCGTTTGGCAACGCGCGTGATAGTCAAGCCATGTGGTTGCAGCCGAGCGTTCATCTCTCGCACCAGCCGCTCAAGATTTTTGACAACCGCTGGCACGAACGCATTTTCATAAATCAGGCCTACCAGATAGCAGTGGTTTGAGCAGTTTTAGAGTCCCTTGACAATTGACAGAGGCGCGAATACTCGTTATAATCTACGAGATATTCCGAGTGGAGGAGAAAGTAGCATTCAATGAAACGCACATGGCAACCCAAGCGCATTCCGCGCAAACGTGTACATGGCTTTTTGAAACGTATGGCAACGCGCAACGGACGGCGGGTCATCAAGGCCCGGCGCTCTAAAGGGCGCTGGAGCTTGACTGTTTAGTTGTTAGACAGCATAGCATAGAGTGGCACTCAATCGTGCGTTACGCCTGCGTAAAAATAGCGATTTTCAGCGAGTGAGGCAGCAGGGGCGTGCTGTGGCGTCCCGGCTGCTTATCGTCGCATGGGCACCTAACGATGTCTCACGAGTGCGAGTCGGTTTCGTCGTCAGCAAACGGATCACGAAACGCGCTGTACGACGTAATTACATAAAGAGACTTCTCGGTGAGGCAATTCGGCCTTATTTGTCTGAACTTTCCGGTTACTGGGACGTAGTAATTACAGCAAAAAGTCCTATCGTCGATGTCCCCTTACACGACATCGCACAGGACATCGGAATACTTTTACGTCGGGCGCGACTGCTCGCCCCGGCACCAACACCGGCTCCGCGACAGGAGACGGAGCCTGAGCAGCGAACAGATGCCAGCAGCAGGCAGGCAAACGGGCAGGCAGTCGATACGTACAAGGGTTGATAGCAGTGAAATATATCGCACTCGCACTTATTAGAATCTATCAGCGCACGCTGTCGGTCGTCTTGCCTTCATCGTGTCGGTTTACTCCCTCATGTTCCCAGTATGGTTATGAGGCAATTGAACGCTTCGGCCTCATCCGTGGTGGATGGCTTGCCATCAAGCGGATTGGACGATGTCACCCATTTTATCATGGCGATCTGTACGATCCGGTTCCCGAAAAACTGGGGCACTAGGTCGAGGAAGGCAGGAGAATACTTGTGAGTACATTCTTGGGTCCAATTGGTAATTTATTCAACATCATCTTTACGTTTCCCATCTTCAACGCGCTGATGCTACTCTACCACGCTATCGGCGATTTTGCCCTGTCGATTGTCGTGTTGACGCTCGTCATCAAGCTGATCCTGTTTCCTCTGACCCTACAGCAGCTCAAATCCATGCGCGCGACACAGGCCCTGCAACCACAGATGGCCGAGATACGCCGCAAATACGCGAAGGATCAACAGGCACAGGCGCTCGCTATGCAGCAGCTTTATAAAGAATATGGCATCAATCCTGCGGCCGGTTGTCTGCCTCTGTTGATCCAGATGCCCGTGTTATATGGCCTGTTCTTCGCGCTGGAAAACGTCATTCGCGTCACCGGCTCGACTACCGCACGTTTGAAAGCTATTAACGGGATGCTCTACCCGTTCGTGCCACACTTCACAAAGCTGCCCAACCTGTCGCTGGACTGGTTTACCTTCATTAATCCGGCATTCCATATTCCACTAGCTATGCCGGACCCAACCCATGTCTTGCCCATTCTGGCCGCGCTGGCCACCTTTATCCAGTTGCGTATGTCACAAACGCGCCAGCAGGCAACGAGCAGTAGCGCGAGTGACCCGACGGCACAGTCGATGAAGATGATGCAGTTCGTGATGCCCATTATCACCCTTTTCATCGGTTGGACTTTCCCCGCCGGTCTGGCACTCTACTGGACTGTTTCGTCTATCTTCCAGGTGGTGCAGCAGTACTTTGTGACCGGTTGGGGCGCGCTCGCCGTTATGCCCAATCTTAATCTGGCCGGTATCAGCGGTTCTGGCAGTGCCAGCAGCACGAACAGCAGTAATGGCACTAGCAAAGCAACGAAGAATGGCAACACTGTTGTAGACGCGCCCAAAGCTCGCACGCTTGTCCGGGCCGATAGCAATGCAGAGGGTGATACTGATAGCGATACTGCCCAGGCCGATGGCACAACCAATCGCCAGACGCGCTCAACGTCGCGCACCAATACAAGCGCCTCGGCACGCAGGCGTAGCTCGAATGTACGTCGTCGCCGCACAACGTCGCGTTAGCGAGAAACGATATAATAGAGCATAGGTGTCATCATATGAGCGTAGCGACACCGCTCAATATATGTAATGAGAGGGAGGCAAGGTCATCGTGGAAAGTATAGAAGCCAGCGGCAAGAGTGTCGAGGAGGCAATCCAAAAGGCATTGATGCGCCTGGGAAAACGCCGCGATGAAGTAGATATCGCTGTATTACAAGAGCCAAGTCGGGGTCTGGTTGGTCTGGGCGGACGCGAGGCTGTCGTGCGTGCAACGCTGCGCGTGCCACAGGCGCAGACGACGCAGACGCATCCACAGCCCGGCAAAGCGAGCGGGGCAGTGATTACACCCGAAATGGCGGATGCGATCCTCGGCCCGGATGCTGAGATTCCCTTGCCCGACAACGAACTCTATGAAGGCGAAGAGGAGTTTGAGGACGGGGAAGACGAGGAAGAATACCTGGACGAAGGTGAGGAGGAGTTTGAAGAGGAAGATGAGGAATTTGAGGAGGAGGAAGACGAAAATGAGCCAATCCCCTTCGTCCCTCTGGCCTCCACTTCCTCACAATCTCTTTCCTCGCTCGTGGCCGAGGCGGCTGAAACTGCCGATGCTTCGGACGAGGGTCGGCAAACGGAGATGACCGAAGTAGAGGTGCCGAGCCGCGAGGACATTGAGATTACCGTTGATGTCCTGCAACATATTTTACGCTACATGAACATCCATGCCACCGTGCAGGTGCGCTCTACCAACCCGCTTACGCTCAATATTCATGGCATTAACGAAAACCTCGGCCTGCTCATTGGCCGCCGCGGCGAGACGCTGGCCGCCTTGCAATTGCTGGTCAATCTGATCGTCAGCCACCGTACCCATCACCGCATGCGCATCATCGTCGATGCCGAGAATTATCGGCAGCGACGCGAAGAGAATCTGCGCTCCCTGGCCCTGCGTGTGGCGCAGCAGGTACGCAGCTACCGTCGCTCCATTGCCCTCGAAGCGATGCCACCCCACGAACGCCGCATCGTACACATCGCGCTCTCCGATAGCAAGGACATCAGCACCGAGAGCATCGGTGAAGGCGATGAACGGCGCGTCGTCATCTCGCTCAAACGCCCTGGCCGCTAACCGGTACAAGGCGTCCATGCACAAACACCTGCATGGACGCCTTGCATTCAAATAAGGGGAAAATATGCCTGTAACGCCTCAGTTCCTCACTATCGGGCACGTCACCCGTGATCTGCTTGACGATGGCTCCTTCACGGTTGGGGGGACGGTAACGTTTGCTGCCCTCACCGCCTACCGCTTAGGATTGGCGTCCGCCATCGTTACCTGTGCCGACGAGGCGTTTCTTGCTCATCTTCCTACCTATCTTCCAGGCATAGCACTGCACACGCGCGCCAGTGCGCACACCACCACCTTTGCCAATTACTATCACGGCGGTTTTCGTGTGCAGTATTTACATGAGCGCGGCGACTCATTAGATGGCGATGATATTCCAGCGGCATGGCGCTCAGCCCCGATTGTGCTGCTCGCCCCTCTCGATCAGGAGCTATCGCCCGACATCGTTCGGTTCTTTCCGCGCCATGCGGGTTCGCTGGTGGCGGCAACACCACAGGGCTGGCTGCGGCGCTGGGACGCCGACGGTCGCGTCTGGCCCACACCCTGGCAGGTCGCAGAACAGGTTTTGCCCTCACTAGACGCGCTGATCCTCAGTCACGATGATCTCTTACCTTTTGCCGAAGGCAACCGCGCCGACGCCGACGCCATCCTGGCGCGCTGGAGCATGTATGTTCCGCTGCTCGTTGCAACCGACGGCAGATACGGGGCCAGCCTCTACCGGCGCGGGGTCGCCATGCGCTTCCCAGCTTATCCCGCCGTCGAGGTCGATCCTACCGGCGCGGGCGATGTCTTCGCCGCCGCTTTCCTGGGCCATCTCTGGCAACATGGTGACCCCGCGCAAGCCGTCAACTTCGCCAACTGCGTCGCCTCTTTCTCCGTTGAGAAGACCGGCATCCAGGGCATCCCCACGCTGGAGATGGTGATGGAGCGGCTAAAACCAATAAGCATGCAATAATGCAATTTTTTGTTCTTACGAGCGTTTCTTCATGGCGTCTTCGCGGCTGTTACGCTGACGGAATTGCAACTTGATGGCGGTACCTTTGAAGCTGAAGGCTTCGCGCAGGCGATTCTCCAGGTAGCGTTCATAGGAGAAGTGAACGGCCTCGGTATCGTTGACAAAGAAGACAAAGGTCGGTGGATTGACACGAACCTGAGTAGCATAATAAATCTTAAGTACTTTGTTGCGTACAACTGTGGGATTATGGCGACGCACCGCCTCCTGTACCACCTCGTTCAACTTCGCCGTTGGCACACGTAAGAAACGCATCTGTGTGATATTTAGTGCCGTCTCAAGAATAGATTGCACATGATAGCCTGTTTTGGCCGAAGCAAAGATGATCGGCGCGTAGGGAATGAACTTGAGGCCCTCAGCCAGATAGCGGCGGTACTCTTCCGCTGAGCGGATCTCTTCCTCCGGGCTGAGATACCGACCCTCGCGTTCGGCACGGCGCTGCTCCTGCGCCAGGTCCCACTTGTTGACAACGACGATAACGCCTTTGGTCTGCGCATGAATCTCGCCCGCGATATGCGTGTCCTGTGCGGTCAAGCCCTCGCTGGCGTCGATTAATAAAAGCGCCACGTCGGCGCGTTCAAGGGCACGCAAAGAGCGCAACACGCTAAACTTCTCGATGCCGGGACCGATATGCCCACGTCGTCGAATACCCGCTGTGTCGATCAGCCTGATCTTCTGGCCCTTGAACTCGAAATCAGTATCGATGGAATCGCGCGTGGTGCCGGGCACAGCGCTGACGATAGAGCGTTGTGTGCCGAGAATGGCATTGAGTAGCGAAGATTTGCCCACGTTCGGACGCCCAATGATGGCGATACGCGGTGTTTCGTCCTCCTCCTCGCTGGCCTCCTCCTCGTCCTCCGGTGGCAGTTCCTCCACGATGCGGTCAAGCAGGTCGCCCGTGCCTACACCTTGCAGGGCCGAGATGGGAATGGGTTCGCCCAGGCCCAGGCTATAGAACTCGACGGCATCCTGGCGACGAGCGGCGTTATCGGCCTTGTTGGCGGCCAGAATGACAGGTTTGTTGGAACGACGCAACAGTTCCGCGACTTCTTCATCGGCGGCGGTAATGCCGCTGCGGGCATCGACCAGCAGCACGATGACATCGGCCTCCTCAATGGCCAGCTCGGCCTGCTCCTGCACGTGATCCATCAGGTCGCCGGGCTGGCCGGTCAAACCCACCTGTCCCACCGGGATATCGCCGAACTCCAGTCCACCGGTATCGATCAAGGTAAAAGTACGCCCATTCCAGTCTGTATCGCCATAGATGCGGTCGCGCGTGGTGCCGGGCATATCCTCGACAATGGCGCGCCGATCTCCAATCATTCGATTAAAAAAAGTCGATTTGCCAACGTTTGGCCTACCGACGATAGCAACTAACGGTTTCATTTTCCCCACCCACCCTTTCCGATATTACACAAGGGAAAAACACAATGATACATAATTCAGGATCGAATGCTATTATAACATCTCTGCTAAAAACTATCTACTACGTCCACGCCCAGCTTTGATATTACTAAACAATGCTCGTATGATTTATGCAGAGATATCTGTGAAATGAGGTAAGCGTGATGTCTACACCAATACAAGCGGGAGATTTATCTTTTATATTTTTTGGCTCTATAGGGATGTTATACATCTTTCTCTGGCTGGTTAAGGCGTTCTATCACTGTTTCATGGCCTTCAACCAGCGTGAGCTACTGCGGGTCATTGGACTCATCATCGTAGCACAGATTTTTTTTGTAAGCATGAAATTTGTCTTTTCCAGTGGGCATCCGCCATCGTTATTTTTGCCTGCTCTCGGAAACATCACATGGGGTCTGGCCTGGCCTGTTATATATTTCACCGGCCCCAAAAGCAGCTATAAACGCTCAAAGACTATCTGGGCCATTGTGTCTATTGCTTTCACAACATGTGGCTATATCTTATCTATAATTAATCATTGATTGACTACGGCGTTTTCATTAGGAAAGCAATAAATTACCTGTATAACATCGTAAATCATGCTTCTATGGAGATGTAGGTAAAGCCTGTTTAATATAATAGAATATGTTTTTAGCGAAATAGCTCGGTGACGGAGCGACCATCGTGGATGCGGCTGATGGCACCGGCCAGCAGTTCCGCGACGGAGAGGACGGTCATGTTGGGCAGGCGTTTGGCTTCGGGCAGCGGAACGGTGTCGGTGACGATGATCTCTTCAATATTAGCCTTGCTGAGCCGCTCGATAGCCGGGCCGGAGAAGATGCCATGCGTGGCACAGCAATAGACAGCACGCGCACCCTGCTCGTGAACGACGCGCACGGCCTGCGTCAGTGAACCGGCGGTATCGATTTCGTCATCGACGATGAGCGCGGTGCGATCTTTGACGTTGCCGATAATGCCCATGGCCTCCATGCGCCCATCATTGTCCAGGCGGCGCTTCTCCACAATCGCCAGCGGGGCTTTCAAACGGTCGGCCAGTTGACGCGCCTTCTTGGCAAAACCCTCGTCGGCGGAAACGACGGTCAGGTCTGGCAGGTCTTTCTGCGCAATGTAACGCGCCTGAATAATCTGCGCCGTTAGCTCATCGACGGGAATATTGAAGAAGCCTTGAATTTGACCGGCGTGCATATCGACCGTCAAGACGCGATGCGCCCCGGCCACCGTGATGCAGTCCGCGATCAGGCGCGCGGTGATGGGCACACGCGGCTGGTCTTTCTTATCGGTACGCCCATAGGCATAGTAAGGAATGACGGCGGTGATACGGGTGGCGGAGGCGCGTTTTAATGCATCAATCATAATGAGCAGTTCCATGATTGAGCGGTTGACAGGCGTGCTAAAGGGTTGGATGACAAATACGTCACGCTCGCGCACATTATTATTGATTTTGACAAAAATATTCTCGTTGCTGAATTGGAAAACATCCGCGTCACCAAGCGGAATACGCAGATGACGACAGATAGCGACCGCGAGCGCGCGGTTGGCGTTGCCGCTAAAAACGCACAAGTCATCCATAAATTATCCTCCTGATTGCTTCATTATAGCACATGGATGACATTGGCGTGGGGCAACTATCTGGAGCGAGCGGGTGCCCTGCTTCGCTCTCACATATCATCCATTGCTTCGTCGTCATCTTTGCTATGTACCAATTCTTGCCACAAGGCTCTGACCGTTTTTCTGGTGATCTCGTAGTTGAAGCCGCGCCGTTGCAAAAAGGAGCCGAGACGATTGCGGAAAGTTGCAAAGTCGATAGAGGGTTGTTTGGCCAGCAGGAGAGCTTTTTTGCGCGCGGCGCGCATGGCGCGTTCTTCGTCCTGTTCGTCGCTCACAATCTCGTCGATGATCTCGCGCTCAACGCCTTTCATGCGCAGTTCATTCTTGAGCGCGTGTGCACTGCGAGGGCTGAACTGCTCGCGAGTTTCGAGCCAGAAGGTGCCGAAAGCGCGATCATCGACCAGTGCCAGATGATCCAGGCGCGCGATGGCCTCGTCGATCAGTGCGGGCGCAGTCTCTTTGCGGCGCAGGTAGCGGCGTACCTCCTCGCGGCTGCGCGGGCGCAATGAGAGGTAGTTGAGGGCGCGATCAACGGCCTGTTGTAGCGCCTCCTCGTGTTGTAGTTCGGCCAGTTGGTCTGCCGTCAGTTCCTGACCGACTTGCAGGCCCATGCGCAACGCAATGAGCGTGTGAATGCCAAGCAAGAAGTGTCCATCGACAAAAATATTGACGCGCTCGCCATTTGTTGCCTGTGGTTGAAGGGCGGTGATCTGCATGGCAACACTATAACACGAGGGTAGGGCAAGCGCAAGACGGGGCCAGCGTGGTCAAGGGGCAGCATATAGTAGAGGCGAGAACGGTGCTGGGGGGAGACTCTTGTGATGGCTCGTCGTTCTGTATGAAGGGAAAAGGAACCTTACAAACGTTTGATAGGTTGGGGATACGCAGTATTTCATTCAACCCCTGTGGGCGAATGAAAAACTACGCCGAAGGTCAGGAGTAGAGCATCTCCGCTTCGGGCAGGGCCTCTTGTGCGAGTTCTGGCAACATCTCGCTCAGGGGCACCGACTTCTTCTCGGTCAGGTGGTTCTGTTCGTCTACGAAGACGATCTGTGGCTCCAGCGTGCGAATCTCCTCTTCGCTGAACTGGCCGTAGCTGATGATAATGACGATATCGCCCTCGGCGGTCAGACGGGCCGCTGCGCCGTTCAGACAGATGACGCCGGAGCCGCGCGCACCCGCGATAGTATAGGTTTCCAGGCGCGAGCCGTTGGTTACATTCACCACCTGCACCTTCTCATAGGGATAGATGTTGGCGGCATCCAGCAGGTCCTGGTCAATAGTGATGCTGCCAATATAGTTAAGATTGGCCTGTGTGACGGTTGCGCGATGAATTTTGCCTTTGCACATGGTTCGCAACATGCTTGAGAGGTTTCCTTTCATCCTTCCAAATGGTCAGACATCCTGGAAGCGTATGCTTCCCTCCGTCTAATTTAGTAAACGATGCAAGACCCCGATTGGGAACATTGCATAAACGAGCCATCGAACTTATAGCCCACTCGCAAGCTATTAGCCATAGGAAAAAGGTGCAGGCTTTGTTTCTGGCAAGAAAGCCATGACTTTGACAGGCAAGCAGAGAACTCCACTGTTCACAAGCCTATCTTTTGGTGCGTCAGGTCTCAACCGTTTCATAGGCAGATAGTCCTATGACGGGCGTGCCTTGCTTGATTTATGGGAAGATGGTTAGTACATTCTAGTGTAAAGAGCAACATGTGACAGATGTTGGGCAAGCATTTTGTAGATCACAGAGATTCGTATTTCGGAAGGAAGCATGTATGTCGTTGATGGATGAACGTCAGCAGAGTATGTCGCCCTGGCAGCAGGTCGGCAGGGGAGCAATACAAGCGGAGCAGGCAGGAATGCTACCCTCCTATGGCCCCGTAGCGACAGAGCAGATGGCTTTCCCCGACCCCTCCCAGGTCAATAGCGCAGCGCCTCTTTCACCACTACCCGAAACATGGCAATCCTTCGCGCAAGGTGGCACTCCTGCCGCGTCCACTACACGGCAGCTTGTTGATTACACGCCCGTACCACTAACAACGCGGCAACTCGCAGATAGTAGCTTAGAAAAACCGCCCGTGACCGATTCGCTCACCGATGCCCTGGCAGGCACCTTTGCGCCGGTAAAAACTACCACGACGCTGCGTGAACCGATAATTATTCATGGCAGTGGGAAGAAACGCAGCGGCTCAATCCGACCGCCAAAGGGACGCCGTCTGGTGTTGCACATTACCGGTACTGCTGTCCTCCTGTTGATTATACTGGGGACGCTGCTGGCTGTAGTCCCGACACAGACGAACGGACAGGCTTCCTGGGACCCTTTTCAAGGCACCATCAACATGATCAAAGGTAGTGCCGACAATCCGGGCTTGATTGTGCAGCAGGCGGCTACAGCGACCGCCGTGACGCAGGACGGCTATGATCCGGGCACTGGCACGACGTATGCCGGTCTGCCGACGCCCCCTCCCGGCAGTACGAGCGGTGGTCTGAATCGCTTCTTTTACGGCCAATGTACTTACTGGGCCAATATGCGCTATCACGAGCTGACGGGCAAGTGGGTACCCTGGCTGGGCAATGCCTGGCAGTGGGTCGCGGGTGCGGAAGAGTACGGCTGGATCGTTTCGTCCACGCCACATCTGCACTCTATTATTGTCTTGCAACCCGGCGTGCAGGGAGCAGGCTGGTACGGCCACGTAGCGATTGTCGAGCAGATCAATTCGGATGGCTCGGTACTGACCAGCAACTGGAACTGGGCCGGTGGCTGGGCCACACTGAGCTATGTCACCTTCTATCCCGGCCCCGGCGTCAGCTTCGTCTGGGCACCTGGTACCTGATATTCTGCACATGTTGCTCTATCACGGCGGGATGTGGGAAAGTGCGCAAGAGGGCACACCTGCATCCCGAATTTTTATACTCCTCTGTTCGATATACATTGAACAAAAATATTCCACAAGAACACGCTAAAGATAACGTTTCTTTAAGAGTAGTATAAAAAATATTGGTACCTCCATGTCATCGATATATTATCATTGAGCGTACTTAATAATAGTCATATTTTCATTAAAAACTTGAGGTAAGGATAGTCAATTGGTATTGCAAAATATTGCTCAGTTACTCCGAAGATCAGAGTCTCGTTATCATAGTTGTGATGCGCAAGCATAAAAACTTTATAGCAGGGTAATAGTATGGTGCAAAGTACAGTTTTGGAAAGTAAGCAAAACAGTGAGGATAACACAAGGAAAGTTATACAAGAGCAATTTTGTGTAAATATTCTTGAATATAAAATTGAACGGATAAAGAAATCAGAAGTAGCCTGTATCTTTTTTGCTCAAGATAAGTTAAAAAAGCAACAAGTTGTTATAAAAGTGTTACGATCATATAAGGATAACCGTTATGACTTCTCTAGCTTGGAAAAGCGTCAGCAAAGCCAGCGGGAGGCTTTGCGGATTAATCAAAAATTTACTGATGGTATCTACGATGGCCTGAGTGCTATCTATACTCCTGATGAGAAACCTGTATGGGATTGCGAGAAAGGTGACACTATCTATCTTAAAGGTTTAGTCAGCGATGCCAGAGATGTAGCGAAACGACTCGGAACATTGCGTGAATATGCACTTATCATGAAAGAGCTGCCTTTAGAAAATCGACTAGACCAACTTTTAATACGGGCAAGCACCACGGAAGCTATTCAAAGTTTGCTTGATGCGCTTATCCAGAGGATTGTACAGCTACATCAAGACGACATATCACATCCTCTCTCTAAGGATAGTGATAAAAACGATAACAGGTGGGGATATCCAGAACAAATCCAGAAGAAGCTGGCCCATAACTTTACATTATATGATCTCATTGCTAAAAGAGACGAGAGGCTTCACGAGGAATATAAAGGATTAAAAAGAAATCTCAGAGTCGTTGTCAGCAGTCCTTGCTTCAAACAATACTTTCGGCAACGAGTCACAGAGGATCAGATCAAACATTGTCATGGGGATTTAAAAGCAGACAATATCTGGATTTCTACTAGAAAACCAGAGAAGCTAGATAAACATGGCAACAAGGCGGGAAGGCATGATAAGCACAACAGTAAAGCGGGCAAGATGAGTAGAACTTTGAACAAGGTCTTGATTCTTGATGCTATTGACTTTAACGACAGTTATAACCACATCGATACGTTGAGCGACCTTGCGATGCTGGCCATTGATATTGAAGCTTACACAGAAAAGCAATGGATAAGCGAGTACATGTTTGAAAGTTATAAAAAGCAAACGAAGTCTAACAATACTAAAGCCGCTAAAAATGTATTTAAATATTATCTAGCTGAGAAGGCCCTCGTTAGAGCAGCCGTAAGTATATGTTTTGATCATGATAGAGATGATTTACCTCGTGAGATAGGAAAAAAATTTCTGATGATTGCAGATAGAAATGCTAATGAACTCATGGAAGGTGTAAAACAGGAGAATTATTTGCACTATCTAGTACACCGACCTCCCATTGAGCCACTCCTGCATCTGATTGAAAGAGGTGTTGCATTTATCCAGGAATTACCCTCCTCTTTTCAGACCAAAAAAGGCGTAGTTTCTGTACCCGCGAGATAATCTCACCAGGAGAAGAGAGAAGGGGCCAGGATTGCCAGAAGGGCTTGAAGTTTGCATTTTCTCCTGCTTTGATTTACACTTAAATCAATTCAATTTGCTGAGATCTCTGACCCGGTTTTGTAGAGAAACCTTTTTCCTGTAATAGAGGTACAGGAGGAACTTTGACCACTTTTGACGCACATCAAACGTATTTTCTCAAGCAGGTGTATCCTTCCAGTTCGGCTAATATTTATTGTGTGGCAGCTTCTGATCTCGATAATGGCGGAAAATGGTGTTTAAAACAATGGAAATCGGATGTTTCTCCTCCTTACAAAGCGGTAAACCAGGAAAAGAGAAGAGAGATTCTCACCAGAGGTTTAGCGCTAAACCGCCTTCTGGCGAAAGATGTCTATCAAGGTATTGCGCAGATCATTGTCCGGGGGCAGGAGGTTTCCGTAAAGTGTTTTTTTGAGCAACCGGTGCTTCCACTGCCTGAACCGGAGGAGGGGTACGAATACGCACTGGTAATGGTCAATCTGGAGGAAGAATGGCGTCTGGATCATTACCTGCATTCAACCGGCCTGGCACACGTTGGCGGCGTTACCCTTTTAGTCGATGAAATTGTAAAGCTGCATCGCACATTATTTGCTGCCTCTTTAGAGCCGTCGCCCTATGCAAACAAGGATGCCTATATTGAGGCTCTGCATGGAAAACTGGCGTTAAATATTGAGCTTTTTCAACAAGCATTGGCAAGCGAGCTTGGCGATAGCTATCAGCGAAATCTGTATGAAGCTATCTGCCGGATTCTCAACGAAGCATTTATACACTGCATTCCTCAATTGGAAAGACGCTTTGAGGAGCAGTGTGTGCAACATTGTCATGGTGATTTGAAATGTAGCAACCTCTGGTTGCGTCCTTCAGCACAAGGCTCTGAGTTGCTCGCGCTGGACTGTGTTGACTTTGAACCAACGTTTTCTTTCATCGACCGGCTCAGTGATATAGCGATGCTGGCTGTGGATATGCATGCACGCATGATATCATTCAACCAGCAATCGGCAATGATGACCGTTCAGCCAGCAGCTTTCACCAGTACATTTCTTCATACGTACCTGGCGGCGGCTAATGAACAGAAAAATACTATTATGCCTCTGCTGAATTTCTTCCTTACCGAGAAGGCCATTGTTTGCGCTTATATGTGGGTGCTTCATGACCACCGGTCTGTGCTTGAAACTGATGGCGCTCTAGCTGGCGGGCACTCTTATTTTGACGTTGCATCGTTCTATGCACAGGAGTTGCAGACCATGCTGAATACCTGGCCTGTGTGATTCTACTCTAGCCTTAACCATTCTGGATGCACGACCGAATATTGCCCACCGTAATGATTAGCAATCACATCTTGATTGCCGCTACGTTCTCTGAGCTTTTTGCGCAGATGATACATGCGCTGCGAAAAGGTCGAACGGTCAATGATGCGGCCCCAGGCGCTCTTCATCAGTTCTTCCTCAGAATAACGTCTTGAGGATTGCAGGAGTGTTTTGAGCAAGCGATACTCCAGCTCCGACAGCGAAACCGGCTCCTCAAGCCCGTTACAGGTGATTGTCAACCAGAAACCCTTGCTCTGACTGGTGCTGGCAAGGTTGATTTGTTGGATGAAGTAGTCGCGTAACAACTTGCCGGGCAAATAAATGTCCTTAAACACATCGTAGCGCACAATGCCTTCATTTTGCAGCAGGTAACGTAATTCTGGCCCCCACTCAGTCCATAACTTTTGAGGCAAGACCGTTTCTGTCGGATGGTCGCGCAGAAACTCAACAAATTCCTGAAAATGAGTGCGTGTCTCCGGCATGCTATGCTCAAGTCCTTCTTCCAGACGTTTCCACACTTGTGCCAGGAAGGCACTGACGTGCTGGCTCAACAGTTCTTGTAGCTGCTGTTTATCCCCTTCCATGAAAACTGGCCAGATTTCAATGCCTTTGGCAGTCATATACAGTTGTTTGGCATGGAACGATTGCAGACAGCATTGCCGTAACAGATAAGGATGCGAACCGGCCTGTTCCAGAAGCCAGCGCTGCTCTGCATCCGTGAATATCTGTTTACCAAAAGCGCGAAATGCCCCGGCCCATTGCGTCCCAAAAGCTTCAGGGGCCTGCGCCAGTATGCGTTCTGCCTCTTCCCAAGGAAAGCTCTGGAGCGGGATGGTGGCGAAACGTGCCAGATCGGCAGAGACATGCACGAACTGATCCGTACCACGTGAACGTGGTAGCGCCTCTACAGAGAGGATGACGCCAAAGTTACGATGCGCATCGAGAAGATCGACAAGACAACGGATGATGCCACATTTATCAAGGATAGCAATGCCCCGCTCCTGTCTGGTATCAGCCGATGTCTTAGTACCAGAAAAATCAGGGGCCGAGAGCACCAGGCGATCTATGGTGTCAATGACGATAAAAAAACGTGTATTGGATTGTTGTTCATAACTCTCGTAGAGGATATCCTGGAGCAACTCAAACCACTCCGGTGCTGTTAGCCTGTTATTCCGGTCAGATGGGGACGAGGCCGTAGTTCCGGTCTGTCCGAAAGGCATCAGTTGAGAGAGTTTTTCATAACACTCTTGCAGAAAAGGGACAAGTAAGAGATCGGGATTGCTGATAATGTCAGCGACTCGTCCTTCGACGGGCTTTAAAAATCTACTGATTTGTGTGAAGCGGGCATCTTCCTGGGCCAGCAAGGAGACGAAGCCCCGTTGCTCTAACTCCTCCCGCCATAATCCACCATCGGCGGTATCACTGCACAGGTAGCGCACAAAGACCGTCTTGCCCATTTTTGGCGCGCTGGTCAGAATAATCGCACTCTGGCTACCAGAGATAATTTGAATGATGTCATTGATACGCCCGGATACCCGCCCAATGATTCCCTCATCAGCGCTCGACACTAAAAAAGGATTGGACAGCGATAGTCCCGCATAAGACATACTATACTCCTTCCGAGGGCCGACCGGCCCTTTACATGAAAAACTCTTGATGCTCCGCCATCCATTGCCGTACTAGCTCAACCTTAAATCCATAATAAGGATTCATGCGCGAACCCGCATACTCTTCCAGCAAAAGGCCGGATTTCATGCGATCAAGGATCGGTTTGAGCGTCTGTGCAGGCATATGCATGCGGCTAGACAGATTTTTTAAGGAGACACGATCCCGACCATTGATGTAGGTGATTTCAACGATATTTTTTAAAACTTGCATCTCCTCTTCACTTTGTACCTCATCATGATAAAAGTCAAAATAGTTGAAGGCATTCTCCTGTATGATTACTTTCAATATTTCATTCATGTCATCGACCGTAACGTTCTGTTGTGATCGGTTTACATTTAACATCTTGACCAGATACATACCGATCAATTGCATGAAGTAGGGATTGCCGCCACTCAGATTCAGTGCCCTCCTGGTTACTTCTATATCGGCAGCAATCTGTTGTTGACGCAATGTATCAGTCAGCAAGTGTTCTGCACTCTCATTATCAAGAAATAGTAAAGGAACCTGACGGGCAAAACTTACTGTATTCGATATATGATGTGTACTAAACACATTATAAGTATTTGTAGGCATAACTAATACCAGACTAAGCTGGCTGATATTGGTAAATAGATCACGCCATAACTTAAAAAACCGTGCTTCAAGCCTATGCTGCTGAAAGGCGGTCAGTGCCCCCCCAAATTCGTCCAATATCAGTACCAGACGGCTATCTGGCACCAACGCCAGACAATCTTCTAGAAGGTGCCGGAAGCGAGCCTGTGCATCTTCTTCATCGTAATCCATCCACTCAGGTGGTGATTGATGAAATTGTCTACGAAAAGCGCGGGTAACTTCTTTTATAATCTTCCGTAGTATATCCTCTTCTGTACATACTTCATCGCCCTGTAGAGAATAATGAACAGACCACATTGGTGGTGTCACGTAACGTTTGAGGAATATAGAGCAGAGGGACGATTTACCGGAGCGGCGCGGGCCATACAGCAGGATAGCGCGTCCGTTTTCGCTATCACACAAGTCTCGTTGCATAAGCTTTAATTCTTTTTTCCGGCCAAAAAACATTTTATCATCTGGTGGGCGTGAAATATCAAATGGATTGCTTAAGACGATATTACGTGGTTCTGGAACCTCAGTAATAAAACGGTGTCGATGTTCTACTAGAGCCTCAACTTGGTTCATCTGGCTTTCCCACTTGGCGTAGACTCGCCCCGGCGTTCTGCTACGATCCAGATATACATAGCTTACATTATCCACAACTTGTATCTTATTTCTTATCTCTTTCACTTCTTGAATATCGTGAGTTTTCATAACTAGATGGATTTTTGCGAAGGTGCCGCTCTCACCCACATCGGCGTTCACACTGCATAAAATACACTGGTGATAGCGCAGTTGCTTTGTGATATCATTGAGCAGTCCGCGTCGATCTCGTGCCTCTATAGTCAGACCGACCTGGAACATCGGCATTCGTTTCCATTCCAGTGCAATACGAGACTGGCGCTGAACATGTGTATTATTCAGATAATGACAATCATGTTGATGGATGGTAATCGTCTTGCTACGTTCATGCAGTACACCGATAATCTTATCAGGGTGTGTTGGCTGGCAATGTTCACAGAATTGCTGCGGAAAAAAGTATCTTTGTGGGCTGATCGTCTCTACCGGCACCCAATCTTCGCTTTCGCTCTCCTGATCGGCAATCTGGCGCATAATCTGCTCACCAACCCACTCAATCGTATACTGCTTCTCATCTTCTCCTGACCTATCGATATTCTTTTGTAAATGCCCGATATATGCTGCCAGCGAACCGAGTTTATATTGCTCCACAAGCTTTTGTAGTTCATTAAGCAATTTAGCTCTGGTAACAGGATAATAATATCTATTGATGATATAATCAGTAATCCGCTCATAGATGGTAATATCTGGCTCTAATTGCCTGCTGATAGAAGCCCTGGCAACATCAGTAACGGCATTAGCTTCAGTTACATTAGAATCACTTGCAACAATAACTTCTATAATATCACCTGCATCTAATTTACGGGATACAGATACTTTACGGTTATTTACGATGACCTTAACATTGTAGCCCTGAAAATCGGGGTATTTGTTATACACAAAATCCAGCGTTGTGGCCCCTCTGGGCATGCGCACCGGCTCATGGCTTTGCCGGTCGTATACAATAATCGACCATCGCTGTTTCTTATCAGTATCATCCCGCACGTTGTCCCACAAGCGTTGCTCTTCTGCGATGGCCTTTTTAATGGCGTAAGCTGCCATGCCATCATCGCTATCGGCGAAATGACGGGTGGAGGGTACAATCAGTTCTTCCTCTGCGTATGAGTGTTGATAAAGGGTATAACAACATGGATGCAGACACCCATAAGCCATAATGGCCTGCATCAATGGCGTGCCGATCTGAAACTGGCAAATAAGCGGCTCTGCTATATTACTGGCATGTAGACTTCTCATCAGAGGATGGTTAAAGTCGATCTTCAGGCCAAAGGCCAGGTAGCTATAGCCATTGGATTTAGGATGTGCAATATGATCTGTCACACGATCTTGTACATACCCCAGATGGCTGAAGTAGCCGAAGGCAGTATAACATGTTTGCACGTTGGGTACCAGAATATCAAATGTCACCAGGTCAAGGCCGCGCAATTGTTTTTTTTGTGTCGTTATCGTCGTATGAGCATCCTGAATACGTCGCTGCAAGCCCGCCACGCCGCACAGCGCGTAGGTCACATACATCGGGCGAATCAGTAGTTGCCCGGCATGAATGGTGAATAAACGGCTTAACTCCTCCAGTAAATCCTTGTCTTGTTCATACAGGCGCATATACTCGGCATAATCGGCAGCGAACTGATCGGGGTCGAGAATCATCGCGCAGAGGTCTTCTATCTCACGTTTAATCTTCCACATACCCAGCCGTTTGATAATATTGAGCAGTGTGGTGCTGATGCGTCTTATCTTAGCCCTGAAGGTGCGTGCCTTCTCTGGTTCGTGAGAGAGATGGCTGAGCGCAACATAATAGATCGCCACAGCAATGAGCAGTGCGTCCAGGTCATAAAAGGGCGGTATCAGTAATGCGGGTAAATTATCATCCTCGATATATTTCACATATTTGCTGATCTTTTGTATGAGGAGCTTGATTTGTTCACCCTCCTCTAAGTGTGCCTGCTCGATACTATCCAGGTCGCACTCCCAGAGCCAGCCGGCCATCACGACCTGCCAGGGTAAGCCCCATTGGTGCAATAACTCCTTTACACCCTCAGCATCATACAGCACATGCAAAATATATTGACGTTGTAGTGTGTCAATCATCGCTGCCCGTTGTTCCTGGGCAAATTGCACCCAGCAAGGCGGTAAGGGTTTGGGCACGGGTTTCCAGAGAAAAGGTTCCGTGTGTACCATGCGAAATGGGGTGGTCGTGTGCCGCTTGTTCACGCCAACTCTCCTCTCAGGCTATCAGGCCATTAATGCAGAAAGCAAATATTGAGCTACGCTTGATCGACGACGGGGAAATAGCTACTGTGCCTGGATACTATACCGCTTTTTCAAAAAAGCTCTTTTCAGGAAGGACTCTTACAGGTTTATCTTTTTCAATAGAATTTGCTATAACTAGCATACCATATTTAGCGCAAAAAAAACAGTCATTCGGGAGTCAGTTCTGCCAAAGAAGGGCAAGACTCACTGCCTCTATAGCAATACTATCATGCATTACAATGCTCTTTACTGATACGGCATAAACAAAAATAGAAATTAATGTCAAAAACTATTGACAAATCTTACTAAAAAACCTACAATTGTAATTACTGGCGAGCCTCTCGCCGCGAGGGTCTGTACTAACTATGAGGAGGTTGCCATGCTTTGGGAGCAACACAGAGTAACACAAACGACTATGCAGCAGGTGGCCCCGTATAACAGTTCCGTACAGGTGGATTTGTATATCGATATGTATCTCAACCAGTACAAACTCTCTACAGAGGATCGTCAGGACCTGGCCCAGATAGTGCGTATCAAGTACGACAAGGCCCAGCAGAAAGGGGTCATCAATCATCCGGCAGCCTTTATTGGTCGCGTCGTTCGTAACGTGTGCATCGATCATTATCGTCAGCATCGCCATGACGAACAGTGGCTCTCTCTTGAAAGCCTGGAAGAGGGCGGTCATAGTCTGGCCGACTCGTTCACAACGGAGTCAAACAACATGGATGATCACCTGTCGTATCAAGATACGCTGAATTGGCTGGTCGAGAAAGCACTCACGCTCTCGCCCGCGAAGCGAGAAGCCATGCTTCGCCATCTCAAAGAGGTTGTGGTCAACACGATTGGCGACGCTCCCTATCTGACCCGGCTTTTCGCGCAGCATGGCCTTGACATCAACCAGATTCAAATCCCATTGGAGGAAAAGGCGCAAAAAGCTGACTATATGTCACGCCGTATGGCGCTGGCACAGATCAGGCCCCTCCTCCGTAAACTCAAGGACACTGGCGAACTGTAGTACTACTGTTCGACTGTTCATACCATCGGGAGATGTTCGACGCATACGTCGCCGACTTCTCCCCTCTCCTCACGGGCCATTCGTCGGGCTATGATGCGCTTCATGCTGGCACCGATGCGGCGAATGCCCTCCTCAATGTACCGCTCCTCCACTGCTGCGAAGCTTAACCGGATATAGTGATGGCCGCCGCCATCGACATGAAACGGTTCTCCGATCACAAAGGCCACCTGCTGCTGTGCCGCCTCGCGGAGCAGGGGGCGTGCCCGTATCTCACTCGGTAAACGGCACCAGAGGTGGTATCCACCGGCGGGGCAGTTGACACGCACATTCGTCGGCCAGTAACGCTGGATGGCCTGCAACATCAGGTCGCGTTTCTCTCGGCTGCGCTGGCGCAAGGTCAGCAGATGCCCGTCAAACAGGTTTTTGCGTAGAAGTTCTGAAACCAGCCACTGGCCCAGCGCCGTCGTGTTCAGGTCAAAGACCTGTTTGTGCAGTGAAATGCGTTCAATCATCGCCGCCGGGGCCGCCAGCCAGGCCACGCGCAGCCCAGGTGCCAGTGTCTTCGAGAAAGTGCTGAGATACAGGACATTATCGTGCGCGTCCAGCGCCTTGAGCGGTTGCGGTGGCTCCTGTTCATAAAAGAGTTCGCCGTAGGGATCATCCTCCACTATCGGCGTCTGGTAGCGTTGTGAGAGCAGCAGCAGGCGGCGGCGGCGTTCCAGAGAGAGCACTGCGCCGGTTGGATTCTGAAAGGTGGGCTGCACATAGATGAAGCGTGGACGGCGGCGCGAGAGAATTGACTCCAGCAGATCAATACGAATGCCATCGGCGTCGATTGGCACGCCAATGACCCTGGCACCGAGCGCGCGAAAGGTCTGAATGGCTCCCAGATAGGTAGGCACCTCCACGACCACCTCGTCGCCAGGGGTGAGCAGGAAACGCCCGATCAGGCCAAGTCCTTGCGTTGAGCCGGAGAGTATCAAGATGTTTTGTGGCTCGACGGGGACGCCACGTCTACGCATGCGTGCTGCAATGCCGCGTCGCAGGCTCTGTAGCCCCTCTACTGGACAATAGCCCAGCGCGTGCTGGCGTTCAGTGACCAGACCTTCGTCCATAATAGTGCGCAACAGTTCGGCGGGCAACATATCTGGGGCCACAGTGCCGGAGACAAATGAGATCACCTCTCTTCGTTCGCCCATCGATACCAACTCACTCAAGATGCGGGCATCCTCACCCAGCAAGGCGTCTTCGCCTGCTGCCAGGCCAAAGAGCCAGGATGGTGTGCTATACTCGTCTGTATCTTCATCGAGATGCAGGTAGCTCCTGCTTACGGTTGTGCCGCGTCCCACATGCCGTTCGATCAGCCCCTCGCTCGCTAATTCGTTGTATGCATTCATAACTGTTGTGCGATTCACATGCAATTCCTGAGCCAGCGCGCGTTCGGTCGGCAAGCGTGTTCCTTCTAGCAACTCGCCGGAGAGGATAGCCTCGCGCAAACGCTGCGCAATCTGGCGATACAATGGCACCCCATTGGCCCGTTCCAGCGCGATCAACGACTGAATGGATGCCGTGAAGAGCGGCAATGGTTGATTATTGGATGTCTCATTTGTCATGGTCTCCCTCCTGATTGGCTCCTATCCTTATCAGTGTATCCAATATAGTCTGCGAACGCCAAGAGCCAACTTGCCATATTGGCAGATATAGAAACCGACCAATGCGTCAACGACTACGCGCAGAAAATTAGACAGGTGGGAGACATTTAAAAACTTACAGATTTTTTATTTTATGTTCATATTCCTAATTTCTTCGTAAGAAAGAACTACGAGACGCTGGTAATGCGAGTGCCTTGTGTATAGCACATTTGCGTTCGTTGTTTTTCGGGTACACAATATATTATGAGGCGTACTGATCTGGAAGAATAGTAAGGGGCTATGAACGATGAACATACAGGAACGCATTGAGCTAGTGCGCAATGACCGCGAACATGGTTCGCGCTGGCTGGTGCGCGAGGCCATTCTCATTTTGCGTGATCTGGCGACTGTAACTTTTCCCTCACCAGCAGAGCAGAGACGCGCGCTTTATCAGGCGGGCTATGCACTGGCAGAGGCGCGACCGGCGATGGCCGCGCTCGTTGGCGTTGTCAGTGCTATTCTAGCAATATCAGATGAGCCAATGGAAATTGCTCGTGCGGCGGAACAACAGCTACAAAACTACGAAGAGGCCACGGGCCAGATCACGCGCCATGCCCGTCCTCTGTTACAGGGCAGCATCTTAACCTGTAGCATCTCCGGTACGGTGCTGGATGTGTTGGTAGCTTGCCGCGACCGGTTGCGCGAGGTGATTGTCCTGGAAGGGCGACCACGCTACGAGGGGCGTGTGATGGCGCAATCGCTCAGTGAGCAGGGTATCGCTGTGACCTTACTGACCGATGCGCAAGCCGATATCTTCCTGCCCTCTTGCTCCGCTGTCGTTGTCGGTGCGGATAGCGTGCTGGCAGATGGCGATGTGCTGAATAAGGCCGGTACCGCTCTGCTGGCCTGGGCGGCGCGCGGACACAATGTTCCCTTCTATGTCCTTTGCGAGATGCTCAAAATCTCCGATCAGCGTTGGACAGGTGATACACGCATGCTGGAAGAGAAAGAGCCAGAAGAGGTGTTGCCGCAGCCCATTAGCGGTGTAACGGTGCGCAACTTCTATTTTGACCGCACACCCCCACAACTCGTGACCAGCATCGTTACCGAGCGCGGTATTCTTCACGCTGCCGATGTTGCCGCTATCGCTGCGCAAGTACATGAAAACAAGCAAAAGCTGTATTCTGAAGGGAAAAAGCAAAGATAGCGCTTTGTTAAACTTTATTATCTCATTTATTCAAGAGGAAGAGTCTGTTGGAAAAACCATCTATTGATGCCGAACTATCTGCCACCCACCCCGACCGTGCGCAGACGAGGAGCGAGCCGACCACGATCTCGCAACGGCTAGTCCTGATTATGGCATTTGTCTGTGCCGTGAGCGCGGCGAACCTGTATTATATTCAGCCACTGCTGGCCGTGATGCGACATGGCTTTGGGGTCAGCGCCGGACAGATGGGAGCGATCCCGACCATTCTTCAGATTGGTTATGCGCTTGGTCTGCTGCTGATCGTGCCCCTGGGCGATTATTATAATCAGCGTTCACTCATTCTGAGTATGCTGATCCTGGTCGCGCTGGCCCTGGCGGCGATGGCGAGTGCGCCCACACTCTTTTTCCTGGGGCTGGCCGGTGCCTTCGTTGGCTTAACGACCGTTGTGCCGCAACTGATTCTGCCCTATGCGGCCAATCTTGCCCCCGCACCCATTCGTGGGCGCGTGCTGGGCACCATTATGAGCGGCTTGCTGATTGGCATACTACTGGCGCGTACCGTAAGCGGCGCGCTGGCGGCGTGGCTGGGCTGGCGCGCCATGTACTGGATTGCCGCCATCATGATGATCCTGCTGGCGGTCGGATTGCGTTTCCTGCTACCGCCTGATCCTATGCCGAAGGGCAAGATGAACTATCTACAACTGTTGCGTTCGCTCTGGCATCTGGCGCGCACGCAACCGGCGTTGCGCGAGACGAGTCTGTTTGGCGCAATGACCTTTGGCGCGTTCAGCGCCTTCTGGGTCACGTTGTCGTTCCTCTTAGAGACACCGCCCTATCATTTCGGTAGCGTGGTGGCGGGCCTCTTCGGACTGGTCGGGGTCGCAGGCGCGCTGATGGCCTCGGTCGTCGGCAAGTTCTCCGACCGGTACGACGCCCGTTATGCCAACGGCTTTACAATGCTGATAGCGCTACTGGCCTTTATCATCCTCTGGTTGTTCGGCTACCGACTCGTCGGCCTGATTATCGGGGTAATTCTGCTAGACCTGGGTGCGCAGGGCAATCTGGTGGCCTGTCAGACCAGAGTTTACAGCCTGCTAGAAGAAGCGCGCAGCCGCCTGAACACGGTTTTCATGTTTTCGTACTTCCTCGGCGGCTCGCTCGGCTCCTTGCTAGGCACGCTGGGTTGGAGCATCGCGCGCTGGAATGGTGTGTGTGTGGCCGCCATCCTCATGCTCGTTGTGGCTTTTATTGTCTACTTCATCAATAGCCCAGAAGCAAGACGCCGCGTGATGCAAGATACATAATACTTATTCCACCAGAATGCTTAAAAAACTGGTGACGATCTTGACCAGCAGCGCGTAGACCACGATGGCGACCAGTGTGGACACATCGATGCTGTAGCCATTGTAGGGCAACGGGGGCATCAGCCCTTGAAAGGGATAAACCGGCGGGTTGCTGATCTGATAGGCCCATTGCGCGAAGAGGCTGCCGGAAATCCCGAAGAAGTGCAACAGAAAGCGTGTGAAGAGCAGCAGCAAAAGCAGAGCCAGACCGAAGGCTAGCAGACGATTGATCTTGCGCACCAGAGCTTGCAGGAACAGGTGTATGCCGTGCAGGAAACGCTGGAAGCCGCTCGGCGGCGGCACAGGCACGTAGGACGAGTCGCGCAAAAACAATGGTTCCGTCGTCTGAGGCATAAGAGGATAGGTATCACCAGAATAGATAGTTGTCGCCGGTTCGTTGGCAGATGGTTTCTGTCTCATAACCTGATCCGTTCTCTCGTGAAAGATAAGCTGGTGTCCGTCAATTTTTGGCAGGACGAGCGCAAGGCATCGCCCTGCTTGCTACGCTACTTATCTAAGAGTGAATCGTTGCTGCTCTCCTTATTATTATACAAATCGGGTAAAATTTCCAGCGTGACGGCGGGCGGGAACGGGACGATGTAATAGTAGTGCCAGCCTTCGTCTGGAATGGCGAGCAAAGCCTTCGATAACAGATCATCTTGATAGCTGATGACCTGCGCACCTACAGAGCGCGCACGCCGCTGATCTCGCTCAATACATACCTTTAGCGGCACATCGAAGGCGAGCAGACAGGTGGTATAATGATGGCGACGTGCCAGATCGAGCAACTGAATGCGCGCGAGCGGTTTCAGCGCCGTGCTATCTGCGATAGTGAAAACGCCCTGTTGCATGCGTTTGTCGATAATGAAATGGAAGAGGTCAAAGCTATCGCGGCTGACAAGCTGATTATTCTCATCGTCGCAGATAAGCGCCCGGCAGAAATCAGAGGACACGATAGTGGTTGGGCGTAGACCCAGATGAGCATAGCGGGCGACAAGATCGGCAGCGAAGGTGCTTTTGCCACAGCCCGCTACACCACACAGTACAAGCAGCGTGCGACGCGGCAGACGCAAAGAAAGTGCCTGCTGTCTACGAGGGGACGGGGTAGGCTTGTCCCGGTTGTTCATGTCATATTGACCCTTCGCGTGAACTATTCTATACTCCTGGTATTGTAGACGGGAGACGCACCCCGCATTTCAACAAAAGGCTCTTGTCGTCGAGGACAATGGGCAAACAGGCCATTTTGTTGCTATTATATTATTATATAGTAACACAGATAAGGATTGAGCCGGTGATTGTTGCTATGCAGAAGATTGATGACCGAGAAAATAGAGAACAGATAGAACCAATGGAGTTAGAGGAAGAAATCGAAGAGGGGCAGGAGATTTTCTCTCCCCAGGCGACAACGCGGAATATCTTGCCGGTGGCCTTGCTGCTCACGTTTGGCGTGCTGCTCTGCATCGCCATCATGACCTTCTATCCGGCGGCAGTGTTGGGGTTGCCACTGATTGCCGTTGTGGCCTTCTTTGTTGTGCAACGACGTTAAGCACCCAGGGCGATGCCTGCGCTCGCCCTGGGGAAAGTCTATGCCACGTTGCTATCTGCATCCTATTTTGATATAATGCACATGCATATATACATCTTATGCCTGCATGTAAGTGACTGGAACGCCCGGTAGGTGTTTCCGTGTTTTTATTGTATATTACAAAAATTAAAAGGACCGTGCTAAGAGTCTGACCTTCTCATGGTTGATTTGATGGATGCGGGGGCGCGTGTGTGGCAGGGCGAGCGCAAGGCATCGCCCCTACCCTACGACAAGTCCTTCACTACGCTATATGGGGTAGGGGTATCCCTGGCGGGTACCCTGTTTCCCGCATTCCACTCAGGAAAGCGAGACATTCTTAACAGGGTTCGGGTTTGCTATATGAGGAGGATGCTGTGTCCGTTGAGATGACTTTGACCAGTGCTGAAATTCGCTCACGCTTTCTGGATTTTTTTGCCAGTAAGGGCCATGTGAAGGTCCCCAGTTCATCGCTCATTCCGCGCAACGACCCGACAGTGCTGTTGACCACCGCCGGCATGCAGCAAATGATCCCTTACTTCCTGGGACGCGAAACTCCTCCTGCCTTACGTCTAACCTCAGCCCAGAAGTGTTTTCGTACTACAGATATTGATAAGGTAGGTAATGAGCGCACGCTAACCTTCTTTGAAATGCTGGGTAATTTCTCGGTCGGCGACTACTTCAAACGCGAGGCCATCGGCTTTGCCTGGGAGTTCTTGACGCAGGTGATGGGCTTGCCCGCCGACCGCCTGTATCCTACCGTCCATCCTGACGATGACGAAGCGCCGGTCTACTGGCACGAGGTCGCCGGTTTCCCCGACGAAGCCATTACGCGCCTGGAAGATAACTGGTGGGGACCGCCAGGAGCTTCCGGCCCCTGTGGCCCGGACTCCGAAATCTACTATGATCGCGGCATCGAGCATGGTTGTGGGCGGGCGGATTGCCGCCCTGGCTGCGACTGCGAGCGTTTTCTGGAAATCTGGAACCTGGTCTTTATGCAATACTACCAGGACCTGGATGGCACACGCACGCCGCTTCCGCGCAAGAATATCGATACCGGCATGGGCCTGGAACGTCTAGCCATGGTGATACAGGGCAAGCAATCGGTTTTCGATACCGATATGTTTCGTGCCGTGATTGATCACTTCGCCCGGCTCGCTGGTACCAGCTATGGTGATGACCCACGCACCGATATCTCACTGCGCGTCATCGCCGACCATGCGCGCGCGCTGGTCTTCTTAGCAGCCGACGGTGTGCTGCCCAGCAACGAGGGGCGCGGCTACATCTTCCGTCGCATCCTGCGCCGCGCTGTGCGTCACGGCAAACTGCTCGGACTGGACAAACCCTTCCTCGCGGTGGCAGCGGATGTCGTCATCGCGCTGATGGGCGATCACTACACCGAACTGCGTCAGCAGCAGGCGCGCATCGTTGATGTACTGAGCATGGAGGAGCGCAAATTTAGTCAGACGCTCAATACTGGTCTCATGCTGCTCAATGACCTGCTCTCCGACCTGCGCGCGCGTCATCAGCGCGTGATCCCTGGCGAAGAGGTCTTTAAACTCTATGATACGCACGGTTTCCCGGTCGAGTTGACGGAGGAGATCGCTGCTGAGCAGGGCTTTACGCTCGATATTGCTGGTTTTGAGCAGGCTATGCAGCGCCAGCAGGAGCGCAGCCGTGCGGGTGCGGCCAGCGCCTTCACGCAGTCACGCGATGATCGCGCCCTGACCGCCATTCTTCAGCGTGTCGGCCCTACGCGCTTCACCGGCTACGAAGGCACGAGCGGCACCGGCAAGGTGGTGGGACTGGTGGTCAATGGCGAGGAGATGGAGAGCGTCAGTGCGCCTCAGTCGGCGCTGGTCATTCTGGATAGCACTCCGTTCTACGCGGAAAGCGGTGGGCAGATTGGCGATCAAGGTGATATTATTGGTTCTGTAGGCGTTTTTAAAGTACAGGATACACGTCGTCCCCTGAAGGGCCTGATCGTACATTATGGCGAACTGGTCGAGGGCCATTTGCGTGTGGGCGAAGAAGTGCAGTGCGACGTGGTAGCGCAGCGGCGCGAAGATACCATGCGCAACCATAGCGCCACACACCTGCTGCATAAGGCTCTGCGCGACATGTTAGGGACGCAGGTGGAGCAGCGTGGCTCTCTAGTCGAGCCGGAGCGCTTGCGCTTCGACTTTACCTGTCCGCGTCCATTGACCCACGAGGAACTGGTGCAACTGGATGCGCAGATCAATCGCTGGATTCGCGCGGATTTTCCTGTGCAGACCAGGATTATGCCATTGAAGGATGCGCTGGCCACGGGAGCGATGGCGCTATTCGGCGAGAAGTATGATGACCTGGTGCGCGTAGTATCAATGGGTAGTAGTACTGAACTGTGTGGTGGCACACATTGTAGAACAACGGGGCAGATCGGCATCTATGTCACGGTGCAGGAGTCGAGCATTGCCGCCGGTATTCGCCGTATTGAGGCGTTGACTGGGCGTGGTGCCGAGACCTACCTGCGCCAGCGCAGAGAGATTGTCGATACGCTGGCTGCTAAATTGCAGGTACCGAGCGATGGACTGGTAGCGCGTGTGGAACAGCTAACACAGGAATTGGCGCAGGCGCGGCGTCAGATTGCACAATTCCAACGTGAGGCGGCTTTACGTGAAGCTGAAGAGGTCGCGGCGCGGGCACAGCATATCGCCGGTGTGCCGGTGGTTGCTACCACTGTTGAGGCCCCTGACGAGAAGGTTTTACGCGAAATGGGCGATATGGTGCGTAGCAAGCTGGGGCAGCCTGGTGTCGTAGTGCTAGCCGCCTCTTTTGATGAGCGCGTCGGTGTGCAGGTCAGTATCGATGCCGCGCTAACCAAACGCGGTCTGCATGCAGGCAAACTGGCCGCGCTGGTTGGTGAGCGCCTGGGCGGCAAAGGCGGTGGGCGGCCGGAGTCGGCGCAGGGCGGTGGCAAGAACCGCGCCGAACTGGGGGCCGCGCTTGATCTCGTGCCGCGCTTTGTCCGTGAAAATCTAAAATGATGATTGATGGCATAAGGCGGTTGGAAAAAACAATGAGTAGTCTCTTTCAAGGTCTGCGTGACTTCCTGACGAGAAGACGGAGAGAGAATGACGAGTATTACGGTCAGGATGGTGAATACGACGATGGCTTCATCGACGAGGGGAGAAGCGATAGCCAGCGTCAGCTTTACACTGCCCTGGACATCGGCACTGCCTACGCCAAAGCCCTCATTGTCGAGGTGCAAGGAGATCATGCTGAGGTATTAGGTGTCGGACGTCATGCGCAAAGCTATAGCCACATGTCCGATGGGTTCGTCACCGATATTCATGGCGTAATTAACAATTGCAACGAGGCTCTGCTCGAAGCCGAGCAGTCGGCAGGGGGCATTATTGCACCTTCGGCCATTATTGGTATCGCGGGTGAACTGGTCAAGGGTTCTTCCACCATCGTCAGCCGTCAGCGTCCTGATCCGTCTAAACCTATTTCGGCAGCAGAGTTGGAAGCGTTGATTACGAGCGCACAACAGAAGTTGTTGAAGAGCGCGCGTGAGCGTATTGCGACCGAAACCGGCTATCCCAATATCGATGTACGTCTCACCAATGCCTCGGTGATCTCGGTGCGCATCGACGGTCAGCTTGTCTCAAACCCCATCGGTTTTCGCGGGCGTTATATCTCCTTAACGCTGTTTAGCGCGTTTGCGCCGCTAACCCAACTGGGCGCGCTGGAGACGGTGGCGCAGGGGCTTGATCTCACGCTGGTTTCGATTGTCGTCGAACCATATGCCCTGGCGCGTTGCCTGAGCAGTAATGCCAGCGCGGATAGTGGGGCGATCTTTATTGATGTCGGAGGTGGCACGACCGACATTGCGCTAGTGCGCCAGGGTGGCATCGAAGAGACGCGCATGTTCGCTTTGGGCGGGCGTGCCTTTACACGACGTATAGCCACAAGTAAGGGGTTGTCCCTAAAAGAAGCTGAACGACTCAAAGTGAGCTATAATGAGGGTGAGCTACGGGATAGCGAGAGCGACGAGATACGCAGTATTCTGGCCCCTGAATGCCAGACCTGGATGGATAGTGTAGAATTGCTGATCGAGGAGCTTTCCAAAGGAGAGCTGCTCCCCCCGGTCATCTACACCGTCGGCGGAGGCTCGCGCCTGATCGATTTGCAGGAGACGCTAGAGAATTTTCCCTGGACGGAGCGTCTACCCTTTTCGCGCAAACCAATGATTCGTACTGTGTTGCCCGGCATGGTTTCGTCAATAATCGACTCAGAGGGTCTGTTAGTCGATGCTCAGGACATCACTCCAATGGCACTGGCTTACCAGGCGGTAGAGTTACAGAACGACAACACCGTGCTGGAACGCGCACTGGATCGTGTAATCAATGCCATGCACATTTGAGCGTCGCGGGAATCGTGAGTTAAAGTTCATCATCATGGAAAAGTGTTACAGGGGGTATAACGGGCAATGAAAGACGGTCGAGATATTTATGTCGGCCCGGAGGATACACTCACTGACGTGCGCAAGTATCTGGAACAGGTGCCGACGCTCGTGCGCAGTGTCACGCTCATCTTTGATCGCCACACACTGTTGCGTAACCCCACCGATTGGCGCAACCTGCACGCCTTCGCCCGTAACCAGGGCAAGGATGTTTTGATCATCAGCCCGGACCCACAAACGCGCGCGATGGCCAAGGCGGCCAAGTTCCGCGTGGTCGATTCGTTCGAGGCATCCGCGACCAGCCGCCCCGGCACCCCCCCTACCCATCCGGCACGGCGCGGCACGCTCAATCGCGGCAAACCCGCTCCACCTGTTCAGCGCACCTTCCATCGCCATAGCGCTGGTGAGCGGCAAGAACCACCCGCCAGTCGGCGCGCTGGTGAAAGCGCCGCGCAGCCTGCACGTCCAACTCCTATGTCTGAGAAACGTCCATCACAGCCTCTCTTCACCAACCACAACTCATATACCGATGAGATCATCACCGACCAACTGGGGGGAACCGGTTCTGCCTCTCCCCATACTCCACAGCATGAGTCCAACATTCCCTATCAACAGCCCTATGAATACCGCCTTGAGGATGAACCCTATATCCGCCCGCTCTCACGTGAGGAACTGGAAGAAGAGCCGGATATGCTGGTGGAGGATTTTCACCTGACCGAAGGTTTGCGCCAGGCCGCCCGTGAAGCTTCCAGGCCCCCTTCGTCGCCTCTGCCGGATATCAGCGTGGCCCCCCTCCCCCGCTCGGATGAACCCATCGACCTCACTCTGACGCCCGACAGCGACGATCCCTTCGCGTTCCTGGATGATGCCCCGTCGCCCTCCAGAGCCGAGCAGCGTGCTGAGGTCTTCGTGGATAACACGGATACCGGTGAAATTCCGATCTCTGATGTCTCAGAGTGGCCCACCGAAATCCTGGATGCGGAAGAGGTGCGTGAGCAGGCGGATGAACTGAGCGGTAGCACCCCGGATGAAGTCATTGAGGTTGATCCACCGGCCCGTTCCTGGCAAGCTGCGTTCCTGAACAATAACGATGATGAAGTAGTGCCACGAGTGCATGGCGTGGTGCCGCGCAGCAGCCGAAGCGGCTATATCAGGCCGCACCCATCGAGCGAACTGCCTGAGCGAGAGTCACCCCCTGCTCAGCCCGCTTATCCTGCTTCTTCTGCTCGCCCATCACAGCCCATGCAGCAAGGGGACGCACCCCGCGTCTCAAAGTCATTACAGCCTTCGGGTGGAGAACGCGCGTCGGCAACGGCATCTCAGGCCAGCGGTGGGCGGGCCGGTACTGGCAGTTTGGGAACGAAGGGTGGACAGACGCCTCAACCAATGGAACTGTCATCGGCGGCTCAGAAAGCGCCATCTTCACCACGCTCAACATCCTCGTCCTCTACTATGAGGGGCAAAACGACGAAGGTCAAACCGGGCCAGCAGCCGAAGGCGGGTCAGCGCGTCGGCACCAGAGTGGGTGGGCCTGCTACGCGCGCGCGTGGTCGCGTTGCGCACAAAACTCCGCAAGCCAGTAGATCGACCATCCTCCTGGTGGCTATTCTCATCCTTATTCTCTTGCTGGTGGCTCTGCTGGGCTACTTCGTGCCATCCGCCAGCGTTACCGTTACAGTGACCGCGCGCGACTTCTCGGCCTCAAATCTCAAGTTGCTGGCCACAACCGCTAAAACCACTGTGCAAGGCGGCAGCAGGACAGGTACCGTCGCCGCTATCCAGTTGGCGCAGACCTTCCCCACCTCCGGTCAGGCGCTAATGGGCACCGGCACCGCGACCGGCACGGTGCCTATCGGCACTGCTAAGGCCACAGGCAATCTGACGTTTACGAACAATGGGAATAAGTATTTGACTATTCCCACCGGCACCGTCGTGCAGACCGCCAGTGGTATCCAGTTCGTAACCACAGCGCAGGCAACGGCCAATACAACGAATAGCCCTGTCGGCAACACCGTTTCCATACCGATAGAGGCTCAACAGTCTGGTGAGGTTGGCAATGTGCCTCCCCAAAGTATCACGGTCATACCGACCAGTAGCCTGAACACAATTGCCCAGTTTAATAATGTAGATGTCAACACGATCAAGATTAGTGTGACGAACCCGGATGCGACCTCCGGCGGCGGCGCGGGAACAGCTACCGTCGTGACGCAAAACGATCTTACCAGAGTAGAAAATACTCTACGCGCACAACTACAGGGGGCTGTTGATTCGTGGATAAAGCAGCAGGTACATGACGGCGATATAGCTGGCACACCTACCGTGACCACGCGCGTCGTTGATGCCCCGCCGGTCAATCAGATGGAGCAAAGTGGTACCTTTAAAATGGGGCTGTTCCTGGATGTTAAACTGCTGGTCGTCCGTAGTCTTGCGCTACAGCAGGCGGCCCAGGCATTGCTCGACAGCAAACTTCAGGCCACGCCAGCCTACAGGGGTCAATACGAAGTCGTGGTCACTGCACAGTACCCGATCCAATTGAGTCAGGTGAAAAAGACGAGCGATACGCCCACCGCTCTCACGCTGACCTTCAATGCGACCGGAAAAATTATCCCCCGGCTCTCTGTCAATCAGATACGCAGTTTGATCTCAACGCGCTCGAAAAGCGATGCGGTGAGTATCCTGCAAGGTCTGCCGGGTGTGCAGAAGGTTTCGATCCAGCTCTCGCCGGCCTTCATGCCCTGGCTGCCCTGGGGTCAGCGTATTCAGGTCACTTTCGTGCCCGGCACGCCACCAGCGATGCAGCCGACCACAACGCCGACTCCGCAGGCGACAGGGACGCCGAAAACGAAATGAGATGTTATCCTGCTGGGTGCCGATGGGCCGATAAGGGAGATAATCCGTGTTTGTGCCAGGTTTCCTATCTCTACTTTGCTGATGGAACCGGCATAGTTGTGCTTCGTTAGATAGATTGATGCTAGTGAATAGAGTATCCAGGCAAGGATGAGAGATGAGCAATGGCGCGCTTGATGGCTCTGGACGTGGGTAAGGCAAGAATCGGAGTCGCAGTTTCGGATGCCGGTGGCTTCCTGGCTTCACCCTATACGACGCTGCGGGTTCCGCATGACGAGCAGCAGCTCTGGACGCAGTTGCAACGCTTAATCGAGGAAACGGGGGCCGAGGGCCTGGTCATTGGTCTGCCGATCAGCCTGGATGGTCAGTTGCATGCTCAAGCAGCGTGGGTGCAAGATTTCACAGAGCGCCTGCGTCAGCATATTGCTCTGCCCATCACTTTCTGGGATGAACGCCTGTCAACGGTAGAGGCGCAGCGTTTGCTCATGCAACGGGATCAGGAGCTAGAGGGACGACGTCGTGGCTCCGCTCAGCGACGGCAACCGCGCGGCAAAAAGAAACGGGGCGCTCAAGAGATCGACGCGCTGGCAGCCGTTGTTTTTTTGCAAGAGTATCTGGATCACTTGCGCAGTCAGGGCAGACAGTAGGTAAGAAAAGGAGTACACTGATGCGCTCATCGGGGCCACGAGTTGCGATCATATCGGTTTTGCTGCTGAGTCTATTAATTTTTATGCTGGCAATGTATGGTTGGAACACCGTATCGGCAATCTTTCAACCTGTGACCACTGGCCCCGGTAAGACGGTTTCCATTGAGATCACAAAAGGAGAGACGACGGCGCAGATCGCTGATGACCTGCAACACAAGGGACTGATTCGTAACGCGCTGGCCTTCCGCCTATGGGCGCGTGTACGCGGTCTCGATACCGGTCTTGAGGCGGGCATCTACAAAAATCTGAATACATCGATGACGATTAGCCAGATTATTGATGTATTGCTGAACGCGCAGCCGGACGCGGTGCGGGTTGTGATCCCTGAAGGCTGGCGTTTGACCCAGATGGCCCAGCGTTTCGCCGACCCTGCTAACGGCCTGACAAAATTCGACGCGAAACAATTTTTGCAGTATACTGAGCATATCAACACGTTTCCTGATGCGGCGAAATATCCCATCTTAAAACTGGTTCCGGCGGGTCAGAGCATGGAAGGACTTCTCTTCCCGGCTAGCTACGAGGTACCTGTAAATGCAACGGCGCGCGATGTCATCGATATGATGTTGCAGACGATGGAAAGCACCATCCAGCAAAATCATCTCGACACTCTGGCGCAGCAGCATCAAATGAATCTCTATCAGATGATTACGCTGGCATCGATTGTTGAGCGCGAGGTGGTCTATGATAAAGATCGGGCGGGGGTGGCAAGTGTCTACTGGAATCGTCTGTTTGTCCCCGGCAATGAGACGGCGGGTTTTCTCGACGCTGACCCGACCGTGCAGTACGCACGCGATACGGATGCAGCACCCCCGCCGACCGTCTACTGGACACCGCTCAACGATGCGGCCCGCAATATTGACCCCAACAGTCCCTGGAATACCTATACGCACAAGGGTCTGCCTCCGACGCCCATCTGTAGCCCTGGCCTCGCCAGCATGGAAGCAGCGGCGGCTCCCCCCAGAACCCCTTACTTCTACTTCCTGGCGACGAAAGATGGGCATATTATCTACGCTACCACCTATGCTGAGTTCCAGCAAGATGAACAAAAATACTTGCAATAACGGTACAAAATGCGATAACAAGTGAGTTCTTCATGAATCTGAACATTGACATCTGGAAAACACTTGTGCTTGCCCTGCTCCAGGGCATCACAGAACTGTTTCCGATCAGTAGCCTGGGCCATACAGTAATTATCCCAGGTCTGATTGGCTGGGGCGATCTGATTCACAATCAGAATTTTCTCCCTCTGATTGTTGCGCTCCATCTCGGCACCAGCATTGCGCTCGTGATTTATTTCTGGCGCGACTGGTTGCAGGTACTACTCACCCTCTTCAATAGCATCAAGGAGGGCGAGGTGAAGACGGGTACGGAAGAATGGGTGAGCTGGCTCATCATTATCGGCTGTGTGCCCGCAGGCATTCTGGGCGTGCTGCTCAAGAGTCCGCTGGAGAAGTTGTTCTCCTCACCACTTATCGCGGCTACCTTTCTGGTCGTTAATGGCTCCGTTCTCTTTGCCGGTGAACAATTGCGTCGCCGCGCGGAGACCAGAATCCATGCGTTGACGCCGAAGGAGCGCGAGGCGCAGTTCCGTCCGCTCTCTTCACTTTCATGGAAAGAGGCGGTTGTCGTTGGTCTGTTCCAGTCCTTCGCGCTCATCCCCGGCTTCTCGCGCTCCGGTATGACCATCGTGGCCGGGCTGGGTGTGCGTATGACACACGAAGATGCGGCGCGTTACTCGTTCCTGCTCGGCACGCCGCTGATCGGAGCCGCCGCTATGCTGGAAGTGCCCGCGTTGTTTGGCCAATCGGTGGGCACATTAATGTACGTGATACTGGGTATGGTGATAGCGGGGGTGGCCGCTTACCTGAGTACGAAGTTCTTGATGAAATACTTCGAGACGGGACGTCTCGATCCCTTTGCTTACTACTGCTGGGGCGCTGGCATCCTGGCCCTCGTCCTGCTCTTTGTCACTGGCAGAGCATAATGGCCCGTTCTGGCTATTTCCGCTAACGATGTCCTGCTCAGGTGAGATCATACGTTTGGTATACTAGAGGCACTTTGGAAAGGCCAAAGTGCCATGCCTGATACGGAACGCTGCCACCTGTTACGGCAGGTAGTTGGTATCAGGAACTGTATATTTGTCAATAGATAGATAGAATGAGGTAGGTTCGATGAAAAACTTGTATTATGCACTCATCGGTGTTGGCGTGGTGATCCTGCTGATTGGCGTGGTTCTCCACTTCGTCCACTCAGTAACCCTGTTCCCACATGCCGCAGTCGTCTTGGCAGTCATCGGCGTGATCCTGGCGGTCGCCGGTGGCGCGGGCGCGTTCATGGGCAAGCCGAAGGCCGCGTAACACAGGTGTACCTCGCAAAGATGGCGAGAGTCCGACGTATTGTACTCGGCTCTCGCCATCTGTCTGTCAGCGCTGTAGCAGAAAGGTTATGCAATCCATGAAGTCAAACAATCCAACTGTCTTTTTCGGCGGTATCATTCTCGCCGTAGTCGCGCTTATTCTCGCCATTTACTATGCCCTGCCCGGCGTCTATCATGTGCTGGTGAGCGGCAAGAATCCACCCATGAGTCCCCAGCCTTCGCACGTCTTGCTGTTCGCGGTGCTCACCGTCCTGGGCATTATCGCGGCTCTCGTGACCCGGCCCAAAGCAGCTCGCTAGTTAGCGCACAAAATGGTTGATGGCATCGACAAGCACCTCTGGACGATGCAACTGAATGTCATGAAGGGTATTGGGCATCCAGAGGACGGTGCAGCGTGGAATGGTACGCGCCACCTGGGCAGCGATGTAGCCTTTAGCGGCGGCGAATTCTGCTGCGTTCTCCAACCGATTCGGCGGCTCCTCGCCCGGTTGTGGCTGGTCTGCTGCCGGTATCAGCAAGACGGGGCAGGTCAGCTTACTATAGTAAGGGAGCGCGCGATCTTCCCATAATGCCTCACGGATCTGACGCTGATGTTCGTGTCGCAGCAGGTCTTCCAGGTGCCCATCAGGATATTCCCGCACATAGGAAAGTACGATGTCTTCGACGGCGGGCGACCAGCAGTCGCGCAGTTCCTCGCGGAAGGCGGCGAGATAGGCGGCGCGCGAGACATAGTTTTGCTGGGGGGAGCGCTCGCGGATGAAGAGTTCGCGCGTCATACCCGGCCAGTGGCGCGGCTCCATATGGGGGCAATCAACCAGAACCAGGTGGCTGACCAGCGCAGGATGGTGTGCGGCCAGTATCAGAGCAATACGCGCGCCCCAACCATGCCCAACCAGCACGACCTGGCCCAATCCTAGAGCCGCCATGCCACTGACAATATCCTCGGCTACCGTTTTCATCTCGTATCCGCGTTCCGGCTTATCACTGAGGCCGTGCCCGCGTTGATCAAAGGCGATGACCTGGTGATAGTGACACAGGCGCTGCGCGACCAGCCGCCAGGTGTCAGCAGTCGCGTTCAAACCATGTAGCAAGATGATCGGCACGGAATCGCTCATGTCCTGCTCACCTGCCTGTAAACTCTCTGTTCCCCGTGCCTGCTGGTTTTCCCACTCAAGGTAGTGTAAACGAATAGCCTCAGTATCCACGAAGGAACTGCGCGGCTCTACCATTGCTATTCCTCCTGCGTAGTAAGCAGGGCATCCATAAGAGGAATGCCCTACAATGATGACGAGCGAGAGCGGTACCGTGTCATAGTAGGGGCAATGCCTCACGTCTGTTCTGTCCACTTGCTCGTCTTACTCTATAATCTATTCTATGTATTCTCCGTCCTTACGAGAGCGATATCAGGTAGACACTAACGATAATCAATGCTCCTCCCACCAGCGTGAGGGGGGTAAGCTGGTCGTGTAGCAGAATCACTGCCAGCAGGGTGCCCAGCAGCGGCTGAATGAACAGTGTTGAGGCGGCGACGGAACCGTCAATCGTTGTCAGGCCCTGAAACCAGGACAGGTAAGCGATAACGGTCACGCCGATAGCCAGCCAGCCAATGCCCAGCCAGGCGGCCAGGCTCAGCGGATGCCAGCCCTGCACTAGAATATTCCAGCCAGCCAGCGGAATCCAGAAGACAGTACTGCCGACGATGGCTGCCGCCGTGATCAGCAGCGGTGAATGCTTGATCAGGAGCGCTTTGCCCCGTACAGTGTAGAGGGCCTCAAAGGCCAGTGCCAGCACGACCAGCAGATCACCGACCATGCGCCATACGCCGCCTCCGTTCGGCAGTGTTGGCAGCAGGCTGCGCTCGATAATCAGGTACACGCCTGCAAAACCGGCCACCAGTGCGCAGACGGTGAGCGGCCTGACTCGTTCGCGCAGTAGTAGCCAGGAGAAAGCAGCAGTAAAAATCGACTCGCCACTAATCAAGAGTGCGACATCCGAGGCGGTGGTCAGCGACAGGCCGCCGAACTCCAGCATCTTATTGATGACGAAGCCGATAAGGGCCAGCAGTGCCAGTTGCGGCAGGTCATGGCGCGTCAAGTGCATCTGTTTTCGACCTGCGATGAGGATGGGCAGCAAGATCAATGCCGAGAGAATCATGCGCAGGCTATTCATCATAATGACAGAGGTATCGCGTAACACAAATTTGGCGGCGCTGTAGCTGCTGGCCCAGAGGATATTGGCCAGGATGAGCAGCAGCCACGAACCAATGTGACGCGATGACGACGAAGCTCCGGTGACGCGCTTTAATGACAAAATGTTCTCCTTATGAAATAAGCAGGCTGCCGCTATGCTGCTATGAAGTACGTTTGTTTGCTAACACTTCATTATACATCCTAAAAGGCGAATTTGCACAAGGCAGGGTATCCGGCTCTCCATCCTTCCGGGGGAAATGGGTGTAGGGGCGTCATTCATGACGCCCGTGCAGCCCGTCGATCCGCGCACAGGGCGTCATGAATGACGCCCCTACGGATAGAGAGCCGGTATCCGCGATAGGAGGCATTCACCCTGGACATCCTCCAAACATCCTGCTACGATAACTGTATCCACTTACAGAAAGGATTTTTGGCTATGACACAAGTTGACACCTATATTGCGCAGAACGAAGAACGTTTTCTCGAAGACCTCAAGAACTGGTTGCGTATTCCCAGCATCAGCACTTTGCCGGAACATGCCGATGACATTCGTCGCGCGGCAGAATATGCCGCCGGGCAGTTGCGTCGCCTCGGTTTCGCGGCGGTAGAGATCATTGCCACAAAGGGCCATCCTCTGGTATATGGCGAATGGCTCAAGGCCCCAGGCAAGCCGACCGTGTTGATCTATGGACACTACGACGTGCAGCCCGTCGATCCCATCGATCTGTGGCAGACGCCGCCGTTCGAGCCGGATGTGCGCAATGGCAACATCTACGCGCGCGGGGCTTGTGATGACAAGGGCCAGACCATGCTCGTCTTCAAGGCTCTGGAGTCCTTGCTGATGGCTGAGGGCACGCTGCCGGTCAATGTGCGCGTGCTGATAGAGGGCGAGGAAGAAGCGGGCGGCGAGTCCATCGAGCAGTATGTTAGAACCTATCCTGAGCGCCTGCCCTGTGATGTGGCCCTTATCTGTGACACGCATATGCCCTCAAAAGACACGCCCGCTATTATTACCGGCCTGCGGGGCATTATTTACACTGAGGTCGAAGTACGGGGGGCGCAACACGATCTGCACTCCGGCTCCTATGGCGGCGTGGCTCCCAATCCACTGCACGCGCTCGCTATCATCATCAGCCGCCTCAAGGATGCCGATGGGCATATTCACATTCCCGGCCTGTATGATAAGTTGCGCCAGCCGACCGAAGCGGAGAAGAGGTTCTGGCAGGATGACCCGCTGCATATCAACGAGTCGCTGCTGAAAGAGATGGGCATTACGCAATTTTCTGGCGAGAACGAGTATCCACCCCTGGAGCGCATCTGGGCGCGTCCCACGCTAGAGGTGCATGGTATCGCGGGCGGCTTCACGGGCGAGGGGGCCAAAACGGTCATTCCCGCCGTTGCCAAAGCCAAGATCAGCATGCGCCTGCCCGCCGACCTGACAGCCGGTGAGGTCTATCCGCTCTTTGAACACGCCGTTAAAGAATATGCTCCAGCGGGTGTTCAGGTTACGGTACGCCTTATCCATAGCGGCGAGGGCGTGCTGGTCGAAACCGGGAGTCCGGCAATAGCTGCTGCCTCAGCAGCTTTACAGGAGATATATGGCAAAGCGCCAGTCTTCTTGCGCGAGGGTGGTTCCATTCCTATCGCGGCCCTCTTCAGCAGCATACTACATGTTCCAGTTGTGCTAATGGGCTTCGGTCTGCCCGATGACAATCTGCACGCGCCCAACGAAAAGTTCTCGCTCGATCAGTATTACAAGGGTATGCGCACAGTCGCCCGCTTCCTGCAAAAGTTATAGCACACGCTATAGGTCCGTGGACATCATAATGAATTTTTTTCACCCGAAACCCCGTCCCGTAGGGGCGTGATTCATCACGCCCTGAGAAGGGAGCGACGAGGCAGGAGGGGAGTGGAGGGCGAGGAGGAGTGATGAATCACGCCCTGAGAAGGGAGCGATGGGGGAGCAGGGCGTGATGAATCACGCTCTGAGAAGGGAGTGAGGGGCGAGGAGGAGTGATGAATCACGCCCTGAGAAGGGAGCGACGAGGCAGGAGGGGAGTGAGGGGCGAGGAGGAGTGATGAATCACGCCCTGAGAAGGGAGCGATGGGGGAGCAGGGCGTGATGAATCACGCCCCTACGAGATGGCCGATTTCGATTATTAAAATTTAGTACTTCATGTAAGGGAGGAAATGTATTTATGTCTCATAATAATGATGCACTATCATCATATTTTGCAGACCATGTAAACGAGGCGCAGGAGATACTGGAGCGGCTGTGTCGTCAGCCGAGCATTGCCGCACAAGGCGTAGGCATTGCGGAGATGGCGAATCTGGTAGAGTCGTTGCTGCGTGACGCCGGTTTCAGCGCCCGGCAGCTTGTTGTGGAGGGAGCGCCGCCCGCCGTGTATGGTGAATTGCGCGGGCGCAGCCCTTACACGCTGTTGCTCTATAACCACTACGATGTGCAGCCCGCCGAGCCATTGGAGTTATGGCACTCACCAGCCTTTGAGCCGACGGTGCGCGATGGCAAGCTCTACGCGCGCGGCGTCGCGGATAATAAGGGCGAGATTGCTGCGCGTTTGGCCGCGATTCGTGCCTTACGTGCTACTGATGGCGAACTGCCCATCACACTGCGCTGGATTATTGAGGGGGAAGAGGAGGTCGGCAGTCCGCACTTTGAGGCGATTGCTGAGAAATACGCTGAACTGCTCAAGGCCGATGGTTGTCTGTGGGAGGGGGCTGGCTTCGATGCCACAGATCGCCCGACGCTGAACCTGGGCACCAAAGGGCTGCTCTATGTGCAGTTTGATATTCAGGAAATGGCCGTTGATGCCCATTCCGGCACGGCTGCTATGCTGCCCAGCGCGGCCTGGAAGCTGGTACAGGCGCTGGCGAGTTTGCGCACGCCCGATGGTCATGTGCGCATTCCCGGCTTTTATGATGCTGTAGTGCCGCTCAGCGAAGAGCAGAAGGCCGCCATTGCCGATCAGAACGATAGCGATGCGCAAATGATGGAGCGCTACCAGATTAAGCAGTTTCTGGGTGGTTTGCGCGGTCAGGCATTGCGCGAGCAGGCTGCCGTTACGCCCACCAGCAATATTGCCGGTCTGTATAGTGGCTATACCGGTGAGGGCGTGAAGACGGTGCTGCCTGCAAAGGCGATGGCGAAGATGGATTTCCGTCTGGTGCCCAGGCAGGACCCACACGATATTCTGGCGAAGCTCAAAGCCTACCTGGCGGAGCAGGGCTACGGTGATATTCAAGTTACCTGCCTGGGAGCCGCCGAGCCGGTTGTGACGCCGATGGATGACCCGTTTGTTCAGCGTATGCTCGCCATCGCCAGCAGCTATTCGGAGCGCAAACCTTCTATCTCGCCCATCATCGGCGGCACACTACCCTTGCTGGGTGCCTTGCGCCGCCACGTTGGCGTACCAGGGCTTTCCGCGCCAGGAAACCCCAGCTACTGGGATAGTGGAGCGCATGCGCCCAACGAGCATATCCGTCTCTCCGATCTACAGCGCGCAGTACGCTATAACTGCCACATGTTCAGTTCACTCCCGTAGGAACAGGATTGATCACGTCAGGCGCGCGATCAATTTTGTTCCTATGACGAGAGGGTGAGCCAGCTTGTGCTTGTCTGTCCGCCTTGACCTTCACCTGTATCTGTTTGTGCCTGGACGTACAAGAAGTTTTCTTGTTCGCGTCCAGGAGTTTTCACTATCAAGAACAGACCGCGCATGGACTGCTGGTCTTCATCTGTGAATGTCCAGGTACTCCATGCCATCTGCTGATCGCCGCCCTTCGCCTCATATTTCCAGCCTGCTGCTTCCAGTTGACGCTGATAGTGGTCGGCCAATTGCTGTACGTCCAGGGTTGAAATTAAGGATGCGGTGGAGTACCACCTATCGTCGTTCCCACCGCCCCCTCCCGGTTGCTGGCGTGTCCCCTGTGGTGGTACGAGAAGCGGAAGAACCTCGCGCATAGGATGCATATGCCTCATGCGCCGCTGCCGCTGGTTACAGGGAGAATGCGCTCCGCTGTTCAGGTTGATGCGTACATCGGTGCGGGAGCCGGTACCCATAAAAGCCTGGATAAATATGCTGCGATTGCCCTGCCCCTGGCAGAGAGTGAGGGCATTACCGGGCCCGGAACCGCGCATATTGGTATGCGTAAAGCCATGCATGAGCGGGCGCATCGTCTCGTCAAGTTCCTGCCAGCCCGATGCTTTCATCTGCTCTCGATAAAAGGCCAGTACTTGCTCTGGCGGTTGGGAAGCATCCAGTACAATCGTGATCTGTTCAGGGCTGCGTACCAGCGAGCCAAGCAGGCGGCACCCCTCCGGCAGAGGAAGGAGCATGTTCAAACCGGGTGGCAATTGCTCTGGATAGAGTTGTGGGTCCTGGGCGAAGGGATCGGCAGGATAAATGGTGAGACGGAGCGCGAGTTCCCGTAAGAGGGCTTCGCGTGGCGTCAAATTTTCTTCTGTTTGTTTCTGTCGCTCGTTCATTATAAATACTCCCTGTTAATAATGAATTTCCCTGTCTCTACCGAAAAGGATAGTTCTGAGTTTGATTGTTCATGTTCGTCATTGTGCCGCTACGGCATGGGGTGGGTGTTAGTGAAAAGCAAGGGTTCTCGGAAAGGGTTGCCATGAAGATATACGGAGTAAAGTGCGTTTGGGTTCCGTTTATTGCAAAGAGGGGCAGCGTGCCTGCAAGGCACTTGCTGGCGCGTATCATTGTAAGGCATTCCTCGTGGATGCCGTGCCGACTCTACCTTAACCGCGAACATTACTATGGTCATGTCCGCACGGCTAATGCATTGCCAGAATGAAGGAAGTTGACTAAGATGTACAAGTGTAACACTCTCTTAAAAGGGCCTGGGAAGAGATGGCGACGGGATGCATAGACGC
>DAOTVZ010000028.1:0-9112 GCA_034436045.1 Ktedonobacteraceae bacterium
ATTCCATCTACCTTCGACAAGAACGGAATCCGTTACACCTTGTATAACCATCTCTATGTTGTCCCCTTTAGTGTTAGCAGTACACTAATAGCGTAATATAGCCCTTCTTACCCACGCTATAGACAATATTAACATATGAGGTTATACTACAGAAGGGATTGGGAAACATTTAAGGCATAGGAATGAGCGTGCCGGGCTGGTACGCTTCATCCCTGGCCGAGACCACGACTGCACCATGCAATTGTGGGGAGTGGCAGGCAATCCAGGGTATATCTTGTGCCAGGTAGAGGCGCACCAGAGCTGTGACCAACCACGAGGGCATCTGCCCATCAATAATCAAGCCAATGTGTGGAACCGGCAAGGGGAACATCAGGCCATCAGCTTGCAAATAATCAATATGCTTTATTGTAAGCTTTACATGCAGCACTTGCGCATTATCGTGCAGTTGCAGCGACGGTACGATATCTGGCTCGTGTGCCGCACCAAACTGAAGCACAGGCGGCCTGATCCAGCCGTTGGACTCACCTTGCCGGGGATCAAACTGATAGAATGATGCCGGAGCCGTGAAGGCCGCCAGGGCAGCATAGAGCCAGTGGGGGCCGCGTCCATAGACAGACAAGGAGGTTTGCGGAGATAACCGATCAAGCAGGCGAGGCAACAGTGCAGGTTCCCATTCCTGTGCATCCGGCACAAGGTAGTGCAGCATCTGGGGCAGATGGAGCATCTCGCTGGGAGCATTGTCGCGGTAGCCACGTTCTAACTCATCTGGTTGATAGGAACTGAAGAGCGCGGCAATACGTCCGGCAAGCAGTTCAAAGAGTTCTCCTTGCACGGGATGATGCCGCTCCAATCCAACCAGGGTTCCTTCGATCACGGGAAGCTTAGCCTTTACAAACGAGGTACCCTGCTGTTTTGAGAAGAGTTGCGCAAGCGGAATCAACCCGCAGCGTTCAACCAGCGCCTGCCAGAAGGCACAGTTTTGAGCGTCTTCCGGCTTCAATAACAAGATGGAGTGGGTGCAGCGGCGGAAAATATCTTCCTGTTCTCTTTGAGGTCTGCCGCCAACATCAACCAGCATGGGCAACAAACGATGCTCAATATCACGGCTGATGCGCTCTGTGAATTTGCTGGTAAATTCACCTTTTATTCTAATCTCGCGCACCGTTTCCGCACTCGTTTCCTGCGACCAGTTGCCCTCGCCGTCAGGACAGGCACGAATCGCATGATGGGGTACGTTGCGGCGCGTCAGTTCTTTCGTTAAAGCGTACAACAAAACCGATTTGCCTGCGTGGGGTGGCCCACCGATAATTACAGCCGGTAGAAAATTCATACGACGACACTCCTGTTTTTAATCTCAGATAAAATATCTGTTCTACCTCAATACACGGAAGAGTATTCTAATATAGAATGAGAGGCGGTTCCGTGACTCAGCCAGAGCCACCACATATCTTGCTGGCAACCCTGGGTAGTCAGCCCCAGATCGTCACCTTTGCCCTGGATCTGCTGCTGGCCCAATCCATCCCGATCAGCCAGGTCATGGTTGTTCATCCGGCGAACTACCCCGGCCTGCCAGAGTCGTTCGCGCGTCTCAACGCCGAGTTTGTCGAGGATCGCTACCAGTTCAACGGTCGCCCGCTTACCATCCATCTGCGCCGCCGCGTGCTTCAATGGTACGATCAGCCCATCGCCGATATCGTAGACGAGCAGTCTGCCGATCATGTCCTCAACGCTATGGATCGACTCCTGCGCGAGTTGAAACAAGGTGCTAATCCTTATATTGTTCATTTTCTGATTAGCGGAGGACGTAGACTGATCTCCTTTCTCTCCATCACTGCCGCTATGCTCAACTTCGACACACCCGACCGGCTCTGGCACCTCTATACGCCCGAAACAGTACGAGAGCGTGTCAGAAACAGCGGCCTCATGCACGTGACGCCCGCCGATGGTGTGCGCCTGATCCGCGTACCCTTCGCCAGCCTGAGCCAGCCGTTGCTCAAACACACCCTGCAAGGCGGCGTCAATGATGCCAGCACATTCTTACGTATACGCAACCGCCAGCAAGAGGCCGAGGAACGCGCGCGCTGCCAGCGCGTGATAGATCAACTGACCCGGCGTCAACGCGAAGTGCTACAGGCATTTGCCAGTGGACTGGACGCGCAACAGGTGGCTCAGAAACTCAATATCACACCCGCCACCGTCAGCACCCATACCAACAGGCTGCTCACTATATGTCGCGAAGTATGGCCCGACGAGTCGTTTCACGACTACCGTTCCATGCGCCACAAATTCACGGCATACTTCAGCGACGAATGAAGTATACACTATCGGGCAGGAAAAATAATCATAAGTATTCATGAAAAATCTCATAAGTAGTTTGGATGTCATCGCTTGCAGGGCATGTTACCATAGCAATACCGAACAAGCAGAAGAAAGGTGTGCGTGGATGCAAGGAATCAAATTCAACATACAAACGGTCACGCCTCTATTTATGGCCGGGGCAGATCAGGCCACCGCCGAACTGCGCGTACCCTCGTTTCGTGGCGAAATGCGCTACTGGTTCCGCGCGCTGGTCGCTGGCCTCGTCGGCACTGATACTGAAGGGCTGAAGCAGGTAAGAGACCTTGAGGCCAATGTCTTTGGAACAACAGATCGTGGTTCAGCAGTTGCTATTCATCTATCAGATGTGAAAGGCTCCATTCGAGAGTTCACCGAGTCAATCAGCGAGAGAGGAACGGACGGAAGATGGCAAGCGACGGGCAAAGGGTATCTGCTCTGGTCGATGGCACAAAGTGGAAGACCTGGAAGAAACTTTAAACCAGCACGTCGCTATTTTCCGCCCTCTACCACCTTCAATCTCGAATTAGCTGCGCGCGGAACCGGAGGAGAAGAACTGCAACAGGCCATTGCCGCATTCTGGCTGCTCACAAATCTTGGCGGCGTCGGCTCACGCTCCCGCCGTTGCGCCGGCAGCTTGTTCGCCCAGGTTGTTCCATCAGCACAAAAAAATGCAGAAACAATCAACAACATCACCACCGATCTTTCATTCAAACCGGTCGCAAACGTCGCTGCTCTCAAACAACATCTGGAGCGCGGCATTGCAATCGCACGAACACTCGTCAAAACCGACCAGAGCAATCGGCGACCAGTTCACGAGGCAAACTTCGATGCCCTCTCGAAAGAAACCTGCCGCATCTGGATACTGCAAGATCGTGGTAAACCCTGGAACAGCGCAGATGATGCTATGAGAGCCATCGGTGCAGATTTACAGTGGTGTCGCAGCGGTATCAAGCCGCTGGAAGATCGCGCCATCTTCGGTTTGCCCTTAAAAGACGTTACAAATGCAAGACGAGCCTCACCCTTGCTGTTACGTATCACTCAACTACAGGGTAACAAGTACGTGGGCGTTGCCGTACTATTCAAGACATTTTACAGGGATATCTATATGGAAGACTACGACGAGATTATTGCCGATTGGCTTAACACCTTCGATAGCAGTATAGAGGTGACGCTATGACAAAATACATGCTGCTCTTCTCGCTAGGTCCCGTGCAATCCTTCATCGCTCAGGCCCGCAAAACCCGCGACCTCTGGCTCGGTAGCTACCTGCTCTCTCTTTTGATGGAGGCGGGAATGAAAGGTATAGCAGAGGAAAGTTTTATATTTCCTGCCAAACAGAAAATACAAGACAATATCCCTGATCTACCTAATAAGTACATTGCAGTCTTTGATAAAATTGAAGATGCGCGAGGCGCAGCAGAGCAAAGCGAAGCCCAAATACACACTTGCTGGCTAAGCATTTGTAAAGATGTATGGGACGATATTATTGCAAGGCACCCCGATAGTAAAACAGAAAAACTAAAAGCCATATGGGACAGGCAAATTAATCCCAAAACATTCTTTGAGATATTCTGGACTATTGTAGAGGGTGACGAGGCTGAATACAGCGCATGGCTCACACAAACCCAAGAGATATTAGCAGCACGTAAGTGGCTACGCCATGTGACAAAGGATGATGATAGCATTTTTGCAGGAGCCGACTCCGATACATTCCCTCTCGCTGAGAACGGAGAGAAAAGCACAATTTCAGGAGAGCGTGAAGCATTACATGGCAACCAGCGTCCACGCCAATTCTGGCAGCAGCTCGCTGCCGAGATTATCAAAATGCGCCTGGCTACTGAAATAAAAACTGGGGGAGGAGAGCGTTTAGACGCCATCGACACAGTGAAACGCTTCGCCTATCGCACCAAAGTATTGCGCGAAAAGAATATCGACGCAGTTTTTCCTTCTACTAGTTCCGTTGCTACTGCTACATTTGTAGAGCAATTGTTGCAACACGAACAAGAGATAAACAAAGCTGTACTAGACAGATGGCTTAAAGCCACTGAAGAGCCGTTGGATACGATGACAGCAAAAATGATCCCCTACCTTGAAACAAAGGCCGAAGAGAACCACTCAAGGCGCAAGATATTAAAGCGTGATGGCGACTGTTACTTTCCAGAAACCTTTACAGCTCAGCGTTTAGAAAAAGACTATGGCTTTCAACCAGGGAAAGAGGCCGAAGAGCGAGCAAAGCAAGGGCAAATTGCACTCGCAAACCTGTTCAGAGAAACTAGCAGCTTAGCTATCACGCGCCCAACACCATACTATGCCATGATACAGATGGATGGCGATAAGATGGGAACCTTGTTGGGCAAAGTTAAAGACAAGGAAGAACATAAAGGCATCAGCGGAGCATTATCACGTTTTTCGCGGAACCATGCACCAGAGTTAGTAGAAAGGCAATATCCGGGGCGGCTGATCTACGCTGGTGGCGATGATGTTTTCGCGCTGGCCCCGCTCGCCCGTGACATAAAAGATGTATCATCGGGTGAGATAGTCACTGTGCTGAATCTGGTAGATCGGTTACAACGCCAATATGTAGACGATGTGCGTCCTAAAGTAAAAGATGTGGAATCTCAACAAAAGGTCACGGCCAGCATTGGCGTTGCCATCGCGCACCACTATACCTCGCTTTCCTACGTGCGTCGAGTATCCAAAGATGCAGAGGCGCGGGCGAAAAAGCACTATGGGCGCAACGCGCTGGTCGTCACCATCATGCGCCGCTCTGGTGAGCAAACGCAGGTAGGCTGCAAATGGCACTACGATGGTCTTGCAAAAGAAGCACAGCCTATTCATCTGTTTACAGAGTTCTATCGCCTACTAAGAGAGGATATTATCTCACCAAAGTGCATTTATACACTGCTAGAAGAGGCGCGCAACCTGCTTGAGTGGCCGGTTGATGAAGAAAACAAGGAGACTCAGGAGCAGGTCAAAGAAAAACAGCGTTCGGCCCAGATCAGCGAGATCAAGCGCGTACTCATCCGCCAGACCGACTCTAAACAACGAGAACACTTCACGAAAGAGGCGGCAGAGGCGATGGCAAAAAATATTGTAGCGCTGGCCGATGCGATGGATGCGACGGCAGATAAAGAGTACAAGGAAAATCATCCCAATGCCACTCATGGGGAGAAGAAATCGACAGAGCTACACAGCACAGAGCGAAGGTATGGGTTGGTTGAAGTACTCGGTTGGTTGCTCGTCATGAATTTTCTGGCTCGAAAGGAGGAAGAATAATGCGCCTGTTCATTGAGCCTGTTGAGCCATTGCTGTTCCGCTCAAGCCGTCCCTTCGACGCAGGCGAGAACAATTTCGCCGAAAGCATCTTTCCACCCACCCCAGAAACCCTACAAGGAGCCATCCGCGCCACCATTGCGGCCAACTGGGTGCCTGGTAAGGACATCGCCGAGGCATTTCGAGATCCTACGCTCGTAGCTCTAATCGGCAACACTACCCACTATGGGCGTTTTCGTATCACAGGTCTATCGCTGGGACGCTCTAAAAAGAGTGCAGCCAACCAACAAATAGAGGGCGGTTCTCAAAAGGATGCTGGCGTACAGCAGGTAGAGCGCATCTTCCCGATGCCTACTCACATTCTGGAGGAAGATGGCAAGGATAGAAGACAGGCTATCCTGCTTCCTGAGCTAGATAACAACCAAAGAAAGATTATAGTACACACCAATCTTCCTGAAGATATGCGACTGCTCTATCCCCGGCCCAGGCTGGATTCCATCGAGGGCAAAGTGGAACCCATGAGAGGCTGGCTTACTGAGCATGTGCTGCAACGCATACTCGGCATATCAGGGGAACCAGCAGGCAAAATCTTGTCAGATGAAGAGATTATCAAAGAGAGCGATATTTTCGTGCGCGAATCACGCCTGGGCATCGGCATGAATAATCGCACAAAAACCACCGAAGAAGGGTTACTTTACCAGACCGAGATGATTCGCATGAATCACGACTACAAATCGGCCTATACCTATGGTTTCGTCGTCGATGTTCGCTTAACTACAGGATCTGACTCTCAACAGTTGCTTAATGATAAACAGACACAGGACACATTACATTTACCAGATCAGGGATGGATGATCCTGGGCGGGGAACGACGCGCAGCGCAATTCACCATCATTCACGCCGAGAGTCGTGACGAAGATCAGGCTGCGACAACACAACGACACAACTTGCTCTACCTGGCAACACCTGCCGTCTTTCGCAGAGGATGGCAACCTTTCAACTGGCAGGAGTTTGTATCACCTGCACAGAAACCGATTGCTGTAGTGATGACTCGCTACCAGTCTATCGGTGGCTGGCGGCTTGACCCCAATCACGCAGCAGGAAGCAATAAAACCATCTATCGCTGCGTACCAGCAGGCACCATTTACTACTTTGATCAGCCGGTTCAACTCAAGCAACCCTTCACTGAACTGGGTACAGAAATTGGCTATGGTATTACTATTGGAGGAGATTGGAAACGATGATTACAGCAACAAGCATGCTCTACCTTTACGTTGAAACACCACTCCATGCAGGCACAGGCTCCGGTCTGAGCAGCATCGACCTTCCTATTCAGCGCGAGCGCACGACCCAATACCCTATGATACAGGGCAGCGGCATTAAGGGCAAACTTCGTGCCGCCGCAGAGGATGCGCTCGAAGCAGGCAAACTTACCCAGAGTGATGTCGATGTTCTCTTTGGTGCCGCAAAACCTGTCAGGAAAAAGGCTAACGGCTCTACTTCAGCTCAACAGGACGAAGATGATACAGCAGAGCGCAGCGATCACGCTGGAGCGCTTATCGCTGGTGATGCACGTATCCTGCTCTTTCCCGTGCGTACACTCAACGGCGTCTTCGCCTATACCACCTCTTATGACGTATTGAGCCGATTCAAGCGGGACATCGAACGCAAAGAAACGGAGCTTCCCTGGAAGGTTCCTGCTTCGCTTGACAACGAATATACAGTTCTCGTGACCACAAAAAGCGATGTTCAATCTAATAGCACCATCGTTATGGAAGAGTTCAGCTATGATACAAAACCAGATACTTCCGTAGACACCATCGCAAAATGGCTGGCCGAAAATGCCCTGCCTGATCTAGGTGGTGATTACTGGGCCAACAAACTCAAAAGCTCACTGGTGATCCTGCCTGACGTGGTTTTCCGCGACTTCGCACTCTATGCTACCGAGGTCATCACCCGCGTGCGCCTCAACCGCGAGACCAAAACAGTTGATACAGGCGCACTCTGGACAGAAGAGCATCTTCCAACCGACACCTTGATGTACGTTCCGATGTACGCCACAAACAGTCGCAAGAAGGATAAGGACATGTCAGGAGAGGCCATCCTCAAGACGATGCACAACCTCAATAACACCTATCTACAACTCGGTGGCGACGAAACAGTCGGACGTGGCCTTGTCCGTATCCGCTGGGGAAACATAACGGAGTAGTACCCGACAAAGCAAGCAGGAGATCAACATGACGCAAAACACACAACCAAATCGCGCACGACAAAATATAGAACAAGAGCGCGCCCGTCAGGCCTGGGCAAATGTCACCTCAATAAAAGGGCGCGATGAAAATATCGAGAAAGAGTACCGCTCACTGGCACGCGGCCTCAACGCCATGATTCAGATCAATGGCCTGGGTCAGACACTCGGCTTCTTGAAAGCTAAAGGAAAAAACGACGAGAAAAAGCCCCATTATCAACTTCTTATGCACTTAACGGCGTGGATGCGCGATACAAACCATTTCAGAGTGCATAATAGCAGCGCAATGGGCAAGGACTACGATGGTCTACTCAGATGGGTCACAGACCCCAATACCAGTAGCGCCGATTATCGTCGGGCCACCACTGAATGCCTGGCCTTTGGTAGCTGGCTGCGCCGTTTCGCTGAAGCCGAACTCAGAGGAGAAGAATAATGGGCAGTCAATACTTTCTTCCCGAGGATACAGAACGCATCTTGCTCCGGCAGGAGCAAGCATGTAGGAATCTCGGCCTCATGCTGGATAAGTATGTGCCACAGAGGGTGATTCTTGAGAGTAAGAACAAAGCTGACTGGTTTCGCCGTCTCAACCCTAATCAGCACGTTGACCTGCGTCTGGCAAAAGCCGCCTATGATCGCTGGGCACAGATCACGAAAGCGGCTGGCGCTATCCATATGCAAGCAACGACCGACTGGCGCATGGTCGTTGGTCTGGGCGGTGAAAGCGTGCTGGAAACAGACATCACGCTACACCATATCTACGGCTTTCCTTTCATTCCAGGTAGTGCGCTCAAGGGACTGGTGCGCATGTATGCTGCGCTGGAAGATAAAAATATGTACCTCGATAAGGGGCAGGGGGAGAAAGCGCCGAGCAAAGAGATTGACACCGACCCCAAAGATATTCTGCGTATCTTCGGTTCCCAGGAAAAGGCTGGCTCCGTCGTCTTCTTCGACGCCATGCCTCTTGATGGTCGTGCCACTCTCGCGCTCGACATCATGAACCCTCATTATCCTAAGTACTACGGCGATGCAAGCAACAGGATACCCCCAACCAACGACCAGGACCCCAACCCTGTCACCTTCCTGGCTGTCGAAAAGACCACCTTTGTCTTTGCCCTGGCCCCTCGCAGACCGGGGAACAGCGAAGATCTGAAGGATGTACAACAGGTACAACAATGGCTCAAAGATGCCATTCAGAGATACGGCGTCGGCGCTAAGACAAACGCGGGATATGGGTATTTTACCAGTGTACGTTAG
>DAOTVZ010000029.1:0-8448 GCA_034436045.1 Ktedonobacteraceae bacterium
TAGAGGCACATAGGGGTACTGTCAAGGCACTGGAGCAACATCAATGGTAATCATTTGTGGACGCCTGGTTCCCTTCAGTATGAGCATTCATGAATTTTTTCACCCGCCACCGGCCATGACATCATCCTGTAGGGGCGTGATTTATCACGCCCTGGTTGTCTGCCTGTCGTGCCCCTCTCAGGATGTGATGAATCACGCTCTGGTTGTCTGCCTGTCGTGCCCCTCTCAGGGCGTGATAAATCACGCTCTGGTTTTCTGCCTGCCTTGCCCCTCTCAGGGCGTGATAAATCACGCCCCTACGGGATTCCCGATTTCGATATTTAAAATTCATCCATCCGCAACTAGACTTTCAATATAAAAGGAAAGGAAATGTTACTATGATCGAATTGTTGTAACAGGCATTTGAACGCGCAAAGCAGCTTCCAACCGAAGCACAAAACGCACTGGCGGCACTGATTTTAGAGGAGATTGAAGAGTGGGCATAAAGAAAGGTAACATAACTGTGTAGTACTGAATAGGGAGCCACGCCGACTATGATAAGCTATACTAAGCCAGTTTCCTCGGCCACAAATCCCTTTCCTTACTTCACTGGAATTACAACAGCTCCAATCAAAATAATTCCCTCTTCTGTTCATATTTTTGCCTTTGCACACAAAAGCCCTGCATAACACCCCGGATGTATAGCCTCTCAGCAATATTACGTGATATAGTATGGGTAATAGTATTTATACAGAAATTATCGGGCGAAAGGAACAAAGGCATGGCAAGTCAGCAGACCGCACAGGGAGAATATTTCTTTTTGCCACAGGAACACATCCTGTTCGGCACAGGCAGCATAGCTAACCTGGCCGACGAGGTAGCGCGCCTGGGCGTCAAGCGCGTCCTCATCATCACGGGTCGCTCGCTGGCAACGCAAACGGATGTTATTGCCCAGGTCGAACAGGCGCTGGGCAGTACCTATCACACCATTTTCGCGGGTATCCGGCAGCACACGCCACGCAGCGATGTCGCGCAGGCTACCGCACTCCTCTTGCAGGAACAGATTGATGGCCTCATCAGCGTTGGCGGGGGTAGCCCTATTGACGCAGCGAAGGCGGTGAGCATGCGGTTTTTGCAAGAGTATAACAGGGTTTTGCCGCACATTGCCATTCCCACTACACTGTCGGCGGCGGAATTTTCGCACCTCGTCGGCGTCACCGACGAACAGGCGAATATAAAAGCTGGTTTCGCGCATACGCTGGTCACGCCGCGCAGCGTCATCCTCGACGCAAGCTTAACCTTGCCGACTCCTATGCAACTCTGGCTCTCCAGCGGCATCCGTGCGCTCGATCATGCCGTCGAGACGCTCTACGCGCCGGGATTGCACCCCATTAACGATACCCTGGCGCTGGAGGCCATTCGCAAACTCTTCACCTACCTGCCGCGCTGCCAGTCTCGCCCGGATGACCTTGCCACGCGCACCGAGCTACAAATAGCTGCCTGGATGAGCTTCTTTGGCGAGGTCAACACGCCGCTGGGGTTAAGCCATAATCTGGGACGGCGCATCGGGGCCAGCTACAACGTGCCTCACGGCATCACCTCTTGTATCACACTGGCACCGGTCATGCGCGCCTTCAGCAGCATCCATACCCACGCACTGGCCCAGATTGCCCAGGCGCTCCACCTGGTTGACGAGGGCGATTATTCGCAAAGCGCAGCACTCAAGGCCGCCGATGCCGTTAGCGAACTGGTACGCCACCTCGGCTTGCCGCAACGCTTGCGCGATGTCAACGTTCCCGAAAGCGATCTGCATGTCATCGCCACCAGCACGCCCAGCCGCGAGCTAAACGCCGCTCAGGTCGAAGAATTGTTACAGGCAATATGGTAGGGGCGTGATGAATCACGCCCTCTTCATCACGCCCTGAGCACGGGGCGGGGGCACGCAGGGCGTGATGAATCACGCCCCTACGAGAGCGCCCAGGTCGATGGGAAACATTCTTCATCTCTCCCTGCGCACGGCGCGGGGGGCACGCAGGGCGTGATGAATCACGCCCCTACGAGAGCGCCCAGGTCGATGGGGAACATTCTTCATCTCTCCCTCTTCATCTCTCCCTGCGCACGACGCGGAGGCACGCAGGGCGTGATGAATCACGCCCCTACGAGAGCGCCCAGGTCGATGGGAAACATTCTTCATCTCTCCCTCTTCATCTCTCCCTGCGCACGGGGCGTGATGAAGGGGGCACGCAGGGCGTGATGAAGGGAGCGTGATGAATCACGCCCCTACGAATCTGATACATTGACGGTTTCATTTGAAAAATTTCATCATCATGTCCCTACGATTGTTTGCCCGGCTCGTTGACCGAGAATGATCCCTGGCAACACGCCCAGCGCGCCCAGCCCTTCGATAGCCAGGCCGGGGAGATGTTCCCCGATGGGGCGCAGGTGCGGAATCATGTCGGCACTCACGTCCAGGTCAACGGCCCACTGGAAGAGTGGCTCCTGTCCGACCAGTTCTGGGAGCCAGCGTTGTGTGCCTTCGATGAGCCGTTGAAAGTAGTTGCTGTCATGACGTGTCATCCCGGCCTTGCCGTAGCGTCCCCCGCTGACATTGAGGCGTCCGTTTCCTGGTCGATAGTCAGCATAGGTATAGGGGAACGCATCCCAGAATAATGGGAAATCGTCCGGCAAGTCCACCGCAAACGAAAGCGCGTAAATGCGCGCGTTGGGCCGGGTGGTTGGCCCAACAGACTGAATGAGTCCACGTGTCTTAATCGTCGTTCCCTGCGAAAGCACAAGCTGCCAGTAATGGCTTCCCTCGCGGCTAATCTCCTGCACCTCACTCACCTGAGCCTGGCCCAGTAGACGCACGCCTGCCGCGCGCGCCTGTCGGGCCAGGTGTGCCAGCAGTGTGAGCGGGTTGATGCGTCCCTCGTCGGGCAACCACATCGCCATTACTACCGAGGAGGTATTGAGCCGCCCCTGTGTATACTGCGCCACCTGCGAGCGTGTCCACAGTTCGGCACGCAGGCCAAGCTCCTCGCGCGCCTGCACCTCGCGGATAAGCCGGTAGGCTGCGCTACTGCTCTCTGCCAGGCTGAGCGCGCCGGTCAGCCTGGCAGAGAGCAGGCTATCAGGCGGCTGCGCCTCTTTCACCAGTGTGAGCAACATCTGTGTGGTCGCGGGCCAGAAGGCCGCCGCCTCGCTATCAAGGTCGAGGTCTACCAGGCTCATATTGATGCCCGCACTGAGAATACCGGCGTTGCGCCCGGTCGCTCCGTAGCCCATCATCGCCTCGCGCTCTAGCAGCAGCACCTCAGCGCCGGCCTGCCGTGCGCTTAACGCCGCGCTCAAACCGGTCACGCCACCGCCGATGACCACAACGTCAGTAGCAGTGACCGGCTGTTCTACGAAAGCCGGTAGCGATAGCTCGGCAATGGTCGCAGGAGTCAGATCATCCCACCAGGGCACCAGGGGATGAGAGGGAAGAGGGTGGTCGTTCCGCACCACATCGCTGCCCGCGTTCTGAGCATCGTCGGAGTACGGAACACATGTACAGCCATCTTCGTCACTTGCTGGAGGGGTTGAACGAGCATGTCGTGAACGAGAATCATGTGTCGTTTGGGTTTGAAATCGCATAAAACTCCTTGAGTAAGACGCCTCTATAAAAATGATATAGTTGAGTAAGGCGGCTTGTCAAGGGAACAAAGAGCAAAGGGTATCGGCCAGAAGTTTGCCTTGTATGCTTGCAGTCGCCCTGTATAATATGAGATGACCCCGTTCATGCGGAGCCAGATCGGATCGGTACTAGAGCTAATGCAGAGAAAACAATAGAGAGCAGAATGATAGAGTCACCGACGCAAACACCACCAGAGCCGCGACGGAGACGGCGCTTCCCCCGCCTGTCTGGACGCACAAAGACGATTATCGCCCTTGTCGTTATCGCTCTGGCTGTAGTCGCCGCCTTCTTCGCGCCGCCCGAAGGCGATTCCAATAATATTACAGGCGACCCACCGCCCGGTACACCGACCGTGACAATTACCAACCCTGTCGGTAGCATGAGCTTACACCACACTTTTACCGTGCAGGGGGTGCAGTTTGCTGTCACTCAGGTGCAAGAGGCACAGAAGTTTTCGGATGATCGGCAGCGCGGAGGCAACTATGTCGTGCGCGTCTGGCTCACAGCGCACAATCCCCAGCAACAGGTCGCGGGCGTCAAGTATGAGTCACTGGTGCGGCTTCAGCTTGCCGATGGCACGCAGGTGGCCCCTAAATACATCTCCCTCGCCCCCTCGTTCCTGCCCGGCAGCTCCCAGCAAGGCTATTTTGACTTTCCGGTGCCAACTACTGAGCCATTGACAGCCCTATCGCTTCATTTTGGTACTCAGATCATCAATTTCTCATCCTAAAATTGATTGGTGCCAGAACGTACATCAAGTGTATGCACTTGATGTACGTTCTGGCACCAATCAATGTATTTTATTCCTCTTCAGGCACTACCACATGTTCGATGCGATGTTGCACGTCGGCGAGGGCTTCGAGATAGGCCGACATACCGGCAGTCCCCTGCTCATTCTGTCCGGTGCGTTCGCGCAAATCCTGCAAGAGCGCATCAAGCATCAGGTAATATTCGACCAGCACGCGCTCGCCCGCTGTGACGTGATCGACGCATTGCTCAAAAAGTCGTTGGGCCTCTTCATAGCCACGCAAGCGCTCCTGCGCTACACTCAATTGTTCTTGCAAATGCTGCACTTTATCTTGCCAGGAGTTCATCCTGCGCCTGGGTCGCGTGGTGCCAGACTGTTCTTCGCTCAAGGCCATCTGCATTGCCAGCGCAGCTTCGCCGACCGCCAGTTCGCTTTCGCGCAAACGCCGCGCCAGCCACGCTCGCACAGCATGAACGCGCACGAGGATGCTGGCACCTTCCGGCAGGCGCAGATTCTCGTCGGCCAGCAGTTCGTCGCTGCCCACCTGCTTCGTTTCACCTTCCTCACCGTCATCCTCATCCGAAGGCATTCTTTCGTCCTCATCGTCCCAGGACATCGCGCTTGCTCCCCTATAGCCCTTCTCTGCACGTCATATAGTTAAATACATTAAAGGTCTATATAATGTGATCTTATTTTTCTTCCTTATTTTTTAAAATATACCTTGCTATTTTTGTTTTGTGATTACTAAAGTTAAATTCATCAGTTTCCATCACAGATTTTAAACTATCGCGTTTTTCCTGCCAGTCTGATTGCGTGTATCCAAATACTATCACATCCCAGAGTGCGCCTGCAATATAAGCGTGTCGGCGAAGACGTGCTTGAGGAATCAAGCCACCTGCCTTAAAAATTCTTAATACAGGTTTATTAAACTCAAGCACTTCTATATGAACTTTATAAGTGCCATGTTGGAATATATAGTCTACGTACAGAATCATGGCCTCAAGCACAAAGTCCAGACGATACCTCTGAGGCTTCGAGTAAAAGATGGCAATCCCCACCCCCTCATATCCATCTAATTCGACATGGGAGATAAATCCTATCGCTTCTTCCTCACCTTTTGGATAAATCAATAAGGATAAGCTGGCGGATGAGGAAGAGATAACTTGACTTGTTTGACCCATCTGTGGCAAAAACATACTTTCCCGATAAAGCTTCTCAAGCTCATGGTGATCGGATGTTACTTCTACCCTGACAAGACTACCATATAAAACCTCTTTATTCATATCTCTCAGTTCCCTCACATCTTATAAGGATACTTATTATAAAGAAGCCAATAATCCTGCCGTTTCATTATGAGTTCTTGATGAGTGCCACTTTCACGAACGGTACCATCGACAAGGACCAGAATATTTGCACCTTCAGGTATGGAATCGTAACGATGAGTGGTAAAAATAATAATCTTGGAAGATGCCTGCTGAGTAAAAATCTCAAAAATGCTCCTCTCTCCTTCGGGATCAAGGCTGGCAACAGGTTCATCCAGAATAATAATAGGAGAGTCATGGTAAATGAGACGTGCCAATGCTAAACGCTGCCATTGACCGCCCGAAAGATCAACTTGCCCTCCAAAGCCAGCCCCGACCAGAGTATCCAATCCCTCGGGCAGATTCTGGACAACTGTCCGTAATCCAACAACCTCCAGAACCTTATAGAGGGATTCATCTTCAGCAGGATCAGAAGTTGTACTTAAAGTAATATTTTGTCTGACAGTGAGATACAAATGAGATGGCTCCTGAAAAAGGGCGGTTATATTTGGCTTCTTACCAGTGCCAGAAGCCCTCTCTATTTTATTAAGTGAGATTATGCCAGACGTAGGACTAATAAGATTGGTTAATAGTTTTACAAGTGTACTCTTGCCTGACCCATTTGGCCCAACAATAGCAGTGATACCTGTTCTAAAATTGTAGGAAACAAGATGTAGTGCATCCCTTGAAGTATGTGGATACCTAAAAGTGACGTTTTCCAGGCTTATTCCAACTTCTTCCATAGGTGTATCTACCGATATACCTATTTCGCTAGATACAGAAGTTACCCGTGAGAGCTGTTCTGTTTGCTCGAATGGCCGTTCCAAGAAAGTAAAAACCTGTTCTATATAGGCAATACACTCAGTAAGGGATCCCAATGATGTAGCAAGGGCAGATGCCCCTAGTAAACTAAAGTATAGCGCAGGGAATAAAATACCAGCTTGTGCCAGTGTAAGTGTGCCAATATGGACTAGCCATAGTATTCCGGCTACTGCCAATGTAATAAAGATAGCTATGAGTACTCCTGTACCAGAGCGTAAAATCAAAAATCGTATCAGTAATTTTTGCAAATTACTGATATATCTTTGGCTGATTATCTGATACTCATCCTTCAAAATAGATGAACTGTATATTCTGAGATCACGCTGCCAGGTAGAGTCAATGCTCTTTTGAGAAAGATATTGCATTCTGAAGAGGTCTGGAGAAGCACTGGTTTGAAACTCAACAGTCCTGTTACGAAAACGAACCTCAACGGCTATTAATAAGCACACTGAGATGAGCAAGACAACTAATAAGCGGGAAATAATAAATAAAGCGGAAACGATAGAGATAAAAGAAATTATATTTGTAATACTATTTAAGAATGCATCTACAAGTTGTGATGGGCGATATGATGCTTGTCCTATTACTAAACTATAATCTGCCTGGAAACGATTATCTTCAAATAAAGAATAAGGTATTTTTGTCATTTTTTCTATAATACATGTTTGAATATATTGCGATGATTTTGTCTGTAAAATTCCTTTATAAGTATCATTTATTATATTTAAGATATTTTGGGCTATCAACAGCACTAAAATAGTGCCAGTAATTAAAAATATTTCCATGACGAACCCGTTTGTTTGATATTCTTTTTGAGATAAAAAAGCAAAAAGACTCCATATTATTAGTAACAGAATCGGATAAAATGTCGCTTGCAATATTCCTGTGATTAAGGTGATCACAAATATTCTTTTATTGACTTGAAATAAAATAATGAAAGTTTTATGAAAAACTTGTGACTTAAAATTGTGTTCCTTTAGCACTTTATTTTCTTTCCAACTATCTTCTTAGCTGCAAATCAAGCGAGAAACGTGGCTCATATTTCTTACACCACGCCTCATATTCCTCTCTCAACGATCCCATAACAACAACATCACACCGCTGACCAGCAATTACTTGATGCTGCCGGTAAACTCCCTCCTTTTGAAATCCCGCTGCCTTATACAGATCAAGATAAGGCTCTGCAATTTCAGGCATTTGAGCATATATTTTTTGTAGTGGATAGCTCCAAAAGAGTCGATACATATACATCAGCAGAGGTATACGGGCCTGCCGTGGTTCAGAGAAAACGCCGACAATGCGCGCATTGAGACTCTGGACATCAACAGAAGTTGTTAAAATAAAGCCTCCAAATATTCCCTGATACTTATACGTACACTGCCATGCCCAAAGTTGCATGCCTATATTTTCTACGAAATTTCTGAAATTTATTTCTGAGGGTCCTAAACCTTCGATCAAAAAGTCGTTACCTTGCAAAAGTAATGCATGACAATTTAAAATGTCTGCCTGAGACATTGGTTCCAATGAGTAGCCATCCACTACCTGAGGTATACGTGGGATGCGCATAAAACTCCTCAGCCTATGCTAACAGGGTTCATTAAGAGATCGGCCATTGTAGCAACAAGTGGGAATCCTAATTCATACTCAAGCCAGAGCCATTGACCATTAGGATTTAGCTCCAGGAACATAAAATTCTCATCTCGAGTAAGCACCATATCCAGAGAAGCAAATTGAATATCAAAGTCCCTCATCAATCTACGAATTATACTGTACCCTAGAACCTGGACAGGCCAATAAGATAGAATGAAGCAGCGAGACAGCTTCGGAGAGGAGAAAAAGATGGCCTCACCCAGAAAGCACCACAGTGCGGAAATCAAAGCCAAAGTGGCCCTGGAGGCAATAAAAGGTGTGAAAACGACGAA
>DAOTVZ010000030.1:0-2340 GCA_034436045.1 Ktedonobacteraceae bacterium
GACACACTGACGTGCGATACAATACATGGGAGGCTTCTCCTTCGGATAAGAGTGGTAGTGATAACGCTATCTTATCTCTGTTGAGAAGTCTCTCTCAGCAATAATTCACAGACCCTGGATTCTGTGCCCTCTTGACTTTCTGCATTAGGGCATGCTAATATCTGAGTAGAGTGGTAGGATTTAGATGAGTGGCCAGGGTGCTAACGAGCATGAGGATGAGAGAAAGAGCAACGAATATACCTGACAGAAAGTGTGCTTGGTCATGATTGCAGCTTTTGTACTTTTCTTGCGTGAGGGATTGGAAGCAAGCCTTATTGTAAGTCTGCTTTTAGCATCGTTACGTCAACTCGGTTTAATGCACCAGGCGCGTGCGGTCTGGATCGGCGTTGGCCTCGCGGTACTGGGAGCACTACTTGGCGGCGTGGCAGTCTACCTCACGGTGCGCCAGTATGATGGCTCGACCTTCCAGACTATTTTTGAAACGATTACCTATCTGATCGCCGTCGTTCTGCTCACCACGATGACCTTCTGGATGCAGCAGCATAGCCGTTCGATGAAGAAGGAATTGATGGCAAAGGCCAGCACGGCTGGTTCCGGTTTCGCCCTGGGACTGCTGGCTTTCTCGACGGTGGGCCGCGAGGGATTGGAGACGGCGGTCTTCACACTGGCATTTGCTTTTCAGACGAATGCGCTACTGCTGTTACTTGGAGCCGGTCTTGGCTTGTTGGCAGCAATGGTGCTATGTGTGATGATCTATCGCCTGGGCTATCGACTCGATTACCGTATCTTTTTCCGTGTGATGGGTATCGTGTTACTCTTCTTCGCAGCCGGCCTGCTGGGAGATGCGATACAAAATATGCAGCAACTCGGTTGGCTCTCTATTGGTTTGACGCCGCTGTGGAACACTTCCCACATTCTCAGTGAAGATAGCATGATTGGCGATCTTTTACACACGTTCCTGGGCTATGCAGAGACACCTAGCGCGTTACAGGTTTTGCTCTACCTGATGTATCTGGTCGTCTTTGGTGGCATTTTTGTACACATAACGCGCAAACCACCGCTGAATATAGCGGCAAAAACATCATCTCCATCGACGACGGCACATGCCTGAGCATAATAAACATTGCTAGCTTCTACTCCCTCATGGCATCCTTGCAGAGATGGTCTGTTGTGTGCAAACGGACCATCTCTGTTTTTGGTACCTATGCCCCCTTGAGTTCTGCTATTTGATTTGCGAATTTCGTGATAAATAGCTATTATATAGCCATTTTTCGTATGTTTCTTAAAAAAGATTTGCTATTTTCACAGTTTGTAAGGTACAATTGGAAGAAAGATGGTTGTGGTTGTTGGCAACAGAGAAAGAGATGCCGTATAGTGCAACATCTCCGACCGATAGCCATGACGACATACTGATGAAAATACATATATTTACCGATGTATTTTTTATTGTATGTATCTCTCGGAAAGGAACATATATGCTGCGAGAACCGGTTACAATTGACCGCAAGCTGATTCAGGAGATTATCACGCGCGAGGACGCGGAATTCAGAAAGCGCACACCGCGCTCACACGAGATCCATGAGCGCGGTAAGGCTTCGCTGCCGTTGGGAGTGGCCAGTTCCTTCCAGGCTGTGCCGCCGTATCCCCTCTTCATCAGTCGTGGCGAAGCGGGCCATATCTGGGACTACGATGGCAACGAATATGTCGATTTTCACATGGCCTTCGGAAGTCTGCTCGTTGGTCATGCCCACCCTTTGCTGGTGGAGGCACTGCGCGATCAACTCGGTCGGGGCACGCTCTACTCGCTGCCTTGCGCTGATAACGTATTTATGGCCGAGGAACTGGTGCGTCGCTTTGCCCCTATCGAACAGGTACGTTTCTCGAACTCCGGCACCGAGGCGACTATGGATGCGCTCCGCCTGGCTCGTGCGCACATGAAGCGCGATAAAGTGGTCAAAATCGAGGGGGCCTATCACGGCCATCATGATGTGGTGATGATGAGTACCAAGCCGCCACGCGACGCGATGGGCGACCCGGAACGTCCCAATACCGTTCCGGCCAGCCAGGGCATTCCGACGGATGTCAAGAACGACGTCATTATCGCTCCATATAATAATGCGGAGGCGCTGGATGCTATTCTCTCAGCGCACGAAGGCGAGGTTGCAGCAGTCATCATGGAGGCAGTGCTGATGAATGTCGGCATCATGCTGCCGGAGGAAGGTTATTTACAGGCGGTGCGCGATGTAACGCGCAAGCATGATGTACTGCTGATATTTGACGAAGTGAAGACCGGCGTCACCGTCGCGCCGGGCGGCATCACCGAGCTATACCCCGTTGAGC